>JBBSPS010000312.1:0-3820 GCA_038258655.1 Bacteroidia bacterium | reverse complement strand
GGTTTCCAGGAGCAACATTACTTTCTTTTATTGATACCAACCCTGCGATAGTATAAGGATACATAGGAGTTCCGTCATTTCTATATAAATTAACTAACGTACTAGAGATCTTCATAAAGTAATCATTTTTTGTAGGAAGATCAAAATTTAGATTTACGATACTCTGTCCTTTAGGGATGTTCACGATGGTGGATTGAACTACACTTCCTCCAACTCCATCCAACACTTCAATTGTTCTACTACCTGCCGAATCGGAATAAACTGTTACCGTTTTAATAGTAACTGGGGCAAGCACATCAAAGATTAACCCGTTGGCATTAGTAGTATAGTAAACTCCTGTGCCAAATACATTATCAACCGGGCCAACATGTTGAACAGCTCCGCCTGTGGTTTGCTCTACATAAAAAATAGTGGTATTAGTTAATGAAGGAGAATAAGTGGCGCCTGATGTTAAATAATTTCCACCTGTTGAGCTGCTATACCAATTTAATGTATTACCAGAAACTCCTGTGCCTTTAAGATTTACGATACCTGATCCGCATCGTGAATCGCCGGTTGCTGAAGGTGATGCGAGTATTTGCACTTGCACGTAACTTGTTTTTGTAACTTGATTCGGTCCAATTGAATTAGTTGCTGTAAGTTTAACAGTATAGGTTCCTGATGAAGCATATGTATGCTGTGGATTTTGTAGTGTAGATGTTTGCGCATCACCAAAATTCCAAGTCCATGATGTAGGGCTATTTGTAGAAATATCAGTAAATTGAATAAGTCCATCACAAGATTTTACTTTATCAGCAGTAAAATCTGCTATTGGAGCTTGTGCCAATTTATATAAACCTGTTTCCCAAACACCTCTGCCCCAATAACCAATACGCAAAACACTATTATTAATATTTCCATCATTGAAAATCATAAAGTCTCTAACAGCAGCTATAGTTGGCAATCCTTGCGAATAATTTGCCCAATTAGCTAAATTTGCATTTTTGTAATACACCGCTCCTAAGCCATTTGCCATATAAATACTTTCATCATTGCTGTATATATCATGATACATTTTAATGAAATTAGTAGCTGGTAAACCTGCTGATATATTTGTCCAAGTAACACCTTTATCTGTGGAGCGATAAGCTTTATTATTGCATGACATATAAACGGTATTAGGCGAAGATTTTATTACTGCAAGGCTTGCTTTTGAATTTGCTGCAGAGGGAGCTGTACTCACATTTGTAAAAGATGCAGACCCGCTTAATGCATTATCACTACGATAAACTTTACCACTTGTTGTAACAGCATAAACAACATTAGCATCATAAGGAGAAATAGTAAGTGCTCTAATCAATTCATTAAAGTTGCTTATTTTACTCCATGTAGGTGGGTTGGTAGTTAAATTATCTGTACGGTAGATATCATAATCCGCAACAAATGCTACATTCTTTTGTAAAGGAGTAAATTCCATATTTATCGAAGTGTGCCAATCAACAGTAAAAGGAAGGACTAGATTCTGACTGTTTCCAGTAACTCCAATTCTTCTACTTCCTTTACCGTTATCACCATCATTGGGATAATAAATCCAATCTGCATTTTGATAATCAAACGCTGTTTGTTGCCCCCAATCACCACCACGGTTGGTGTACCAAGTGTTCACATCATAATATACCTCACCATTGTCTTGTGTTCCTCCACCAATACGATCTTTTTTAATTGGGCTTTGTCCTACATGATAAAACTCAGTCGAAGCCAGCCCATCACAGGATGGCGCCCATTTTACTCCGGCTAGCCCATCTGTATTAACCCAAACACCTCCATCATTAGCATTAAATAATTTTGTAGCGTCATGTGGAGAAAAAATAAGTTGATGCATATCTGTATGCATTTGTGTAGGCCAGCTTGTTTGTCTCGCCCATGTTGTTCCGCCATTTGTCGATTTAAAAATAACATGCCCACATATCCAAACAGTATTTGCATTGTTTGGATCAACGGTCATCCCATAGTTATAATTACCTTGTCCATCCGACCCTTCGTCATACCCATTCATATTGTATGTACCTGCTGCATGAGCAGTTGTAAAGGTAAGTCCTCCGTCTGTTGATTTATAAACAGGTGTAGCAATATTACTTGTATAATTTCCAACAAATGTTACATATACTCTATTGGCATCTGCTTTGGTAACGCCAATTCGACCGCCTCCGCTATTGTTAGCAGGCATTGTAATAGCAGTCCAAGTATTACCCATATCTGTGGATCTATAAAACTGAGAGCTGGTAACTGCATAAACTATATTTGAATTTCCTGAATTAAAAATCATTTGTTTAAAATCTCCGCCTGATTTTTTCACTGTCCATGTTGCACCTGCATCTGTTGATTTCCATATTCCATCATTAGTTGCAGCAATTAATGTTTGATTATTTGAAGGATCCATTAAAATGTCAACTGACAAGCGGTTTCCAATTCCTGAATTGGGTTGATTCCACGTTACTCCGCCATCAATACTTTTCCATATACCATACGAATTCGAATAATAATTATCATCACCGCTTCCTAAATAAATTATTTTATCGTTCGAGTAATCTATACAAAGAGAAGCACATTGCATACCTGGAAGACCATCTGTACCCGTAACTGCCCAGTTTTTTCCTGCATCTGTACTTATATATACTCCTCCTGATGCGCTTGCTGCGTAAACTTTATTTGGATCAGTAGGATGAAAAACAATTTGTGAAACACGCCCCATACCATTTACTTGTCCCGATTTATTGGTTGGGAATTTTACCGGACCGGTTAATTTCCAATTGGCAGTTTGTGCATTGCTAACAAGCGCTAAAAAACATAAAAGGATAATTGAGAGTATATTTTTCATGATAACTATTTTTTAATGGTTAGAAACTTTTTTCTAAAAGAATTATTTGTTTTTCTGTTCATTTAATTCTTCATAATGTTTTTTCCAAAGGTCTAAACGCATTTCGGGGGACATAATGCTACCATCATCCATTATATATGGTTCGTTTTGAATTAACCACCAACGATATTTTTTACAATCAAACGACAATGCATCACGTTCTTTTTGTTCTTTTAATTCTTTGGCATTAAATACCCTATTCACCATATTATTTTTTATTCGGTGTTCCCCTATAATTGCTTCTTCTCCCTCTGGCACTTCTTTACCGGCCCAAAATAATTCAAATGCTTTTTGTACTTCAAAATAATTAGCATTGGGATTATCCAACATATCTTTCCATAAAGGATTAGCACGATAAGCTGCAAACTTAGAAGTATCAGTTTGCGCACCTGCCGAAACAGTTTGTTGAGCTTGTATGAAATTATTCAATGACAATCCTAGTAATAAGGTACAGGTTATCATCACTTTATAGAAATTTTTTTTCATGGCAATAAATTTTTATGTTTAGGTAATCTTGTAGGTAATTAGAAGTTGCCAAATTCTTTTTTAATAACTCCCAAATAACTCCCAACGGTATTTAACTATTGAAAATAATACTATTTATTATTGGGAGAAAAAGAAATAATATTACGAAAAAAAATAGTAAAAAGCAACTATTTCACTACCCAAATTTTGACAACAAGTAGCCAATAAGCACAATGCTATTTTTAGATGCTCAACGAGATGGGGGCGGGACTCACACTATAATTAAAAAGGGTATATCCCGACTTAGATCATTTTAATCTTATAGGTATATACGCTTAGGTCGCAAAGTTTTATAACTTTGCAAAATGAAAGATTGCTTTAAATTTGTGGGCGTGAATTCCATAAACTTCCATAAGCGATTTAAAACAGATGCAGACTGTTTGGAGTACCTATCAATAT
>JBBSPS010000311.1:0-3823 GCA_038258655.1 Bacteroidia bacterium | reverse complement strand
GCCTAATGCATCTGTAACAGTATAGGTATAAGTTCCGGCAACTAAATTGCTTGCTGTGGAAGTGCTTGCGACTGATGGTGTCCAACTATAGATGAATGGGGCAAGGCCTCCCGAAACATTTATTGTAGCTGAACCGGTGGGAGCCGTACACGTAGCATTCGTTGATGATGCAGTTGCAGCAATTCCTCCAACAGTGATGCAAAATGAATATGTCTGACTTCCATTAAAAGGACAGTTGTTATCGACTACTTTAACAGTAAAACATTGTGAAATATTACTAATATCAGCCAGAGTGGGTGTCCAGGAAAAAATGCCGGTGGGCCTTGTTCCTGTCCCTGCATTAAAAGTAGCTCCTGAAATACCTGCATTCCATATTAATGTAATATTTTGAGCTACATCTGCATCAAATGAAGGAATATTAAAAGTAAGAGGAGTTCCTGCACAAGCAGTAATAGTATAAACTCCTGTATTATTTATCCCGTTTAGATATGGATTATTATTTGTACATGTTATTGTTCTTACCTGGATATCCCTGGTAACGCTGCCTACCAATATACCATTACGCCATTCTTTCACTAGTACTGCAAATACAGTTACTTGTATGGAAGAGGGGGTAACGCACATATCTCCTGTTAAAGGATTAAAGGTAGCAGCAGGTGAAGATGTTAGAGGCTGAGTCGCAGAATAGGGAGCAACATACGTTACAAAAGTGCCCGGATTATTCATTGGAGTTACAAGTGAATAAGACAAAGAGTCTCCATCAGCATCTTGTGATCCGTTATTAAAGCAAAAAGGTTGCCCTACACAAATAAAAGGAACGGGTTTATTTGTAAAAGTTGGAGAGGTATTACATGGGAACGAGAGATTGTTTAGGGTGGCTTCAATGTACATATTTTGACCAAGGGGATTCACAATGGTGTTTATAGCCCCATTTCTTGCACTTATTGTATATGACAAAACCCAATCGGAACAAGGTGGCAATGTAACAATGCCGGTGTAAATATATTCCTGTACACCCGGAAATGTTCCACCCGAACATTGTGTTACAAGTGAGGTACAAATTGGAGTTACTTCAATACCGGTTCCGGGAGCTTTATTTAAAGTAACAGTTAAATTAACATTACATGAAACAGATTTGTAATTTACAGTAGCTGATCCAGGTGCTGCAACACCGGCACAATCCCTATATAATGCCAATCTCACTTGGTATTGATTCCCACCTAGACATGTATACGTCAGATCTCCCCCTTGCACGTGGGTTGCAGTTACTGTTTTTGTTAAAAACAATAAGACAAAAAAAAGGATAGAGTAAAATCTCGATTGTAGTTTTGTTTCCATTGTTTTCATAATTTTAAAATAAGCGTCTGTTTAAAAAAATGAGCAACATTGGGGGCAATGCAACTTGATTTTTAATAGTGTAATATTTAATTTTAGTTGTGCTACGCTTAATTTTATTAATTAGTTTCATTAAACCCTGAATTTTATCATCCGATACTAACATTCGTAACACAAAAAAATAGAAAAACGAAAGTATATATAAAAATGGAACAGAAAATTTTGAAATTGTTAAAATTTTAATTGCGGATTTATTATTGATTTTAATTTACTTGTAAAATATTAATTTAAACAGCTATATCTTTATCTTTCGCTTTTTTTTACCAGACAAAAAATATCAACTATAAATTCATTAAATTTGCCTGTTTAGCAAAATAAAAATTTATGGCAGGCAATATTTTTGGAAAAAATTTCACCCTTACCACTTTTGGTGAATCACATGGCGAAGCTTTGGGAGGTATCATTGATGGTTGCCCGTCGGGTTTATTGATCGATCTGGATTATATTCAATCCGAACTGGACAGAAGACGACCCGGCCAATCACATATTGTTACCCAGCGCAAAGAAGGTGATAAAGTAGAAATTCTTTCCGGCATATTTGAAGGTAGAACAATGGGAACCCCTATTGGATTTATCGTTCGCAATGAAAATCAAAAATCAAAGGATTATGATCATAATAAAGAAGTATATCGCCCTTCGCATGCGGATTATACATATGATGTAAAATATGGTATGCGCGATCACCGTGGAGGAGGACGTGCATCAGCACGTGAAACTGTGAGTAGGGTGGTAGCTGGCGCTATTGCGAAATTAATTTTAAAACAAAGCGGGATTATTATCAATGCATATACTTCGCAGGTTGGTGATATAAAACTATTGAAGTCCTATAAAGACCTTGATCTAAGTAAAGCCGAATCTAATATAATTCGTTGTCCGGATGAACTGCTTGCCGAAACCATGATTCAGAGAATTGAGCAAGTACGTAAAGCAGGTGATACAATTGGTGGAGTGATCTCTTGTGTTATTAAAGGAACTCCTGTAGGATTGGGCGAACCAGTGTTTGACAAGTTACATGCTGACCTTGGTAAAGCCATGTTGAGCATCAATGCAGTAAAAGGTTTTGAATATGGAAGTGGTTTCGAAGGAGTAAAAATGAATGGCTCACAACATAATGATGCCTTTTTGCCCCTCTCCGTTGGAAAAGGGCAAGGGGTAAGGCTTCAAAATATAACTACAAAAACTAATTATTCCGGTGGAATACAAGGTGGTTTAAGTAATGGAGAAGATATTTATTTTCGGGTAGCGTTTAAGCCCGTTGCTACTATTATGCAAAAACAAGATACTGTCCGTAAAACAGGTTTGCAACCTGTTACTGAATCAAATGCAGATTACAAAACTGCAATACGATATGAAGCAGTTGAAATGACAGGTAAAGGCAGACACGACCCCTGTGTATTGCCTCGTGCCGTGCCTATTGTGGAAGCAATGGCCGCGCTTGTATTGGTTGATCATTTATTGAGAGCCAAGATCGGGAGATTATAGTATCACAGAATGAAAGTATCAAAAACAACAAATTATTGATTTCTTTATTTTGTCATTGAGATGGTACTTAGCATTTTATATGATTGATTACGGCTGGGGTAAAATCACAGGAGGCCAGTTTGGAGTTCATGATCATTCAATATTAGAAAAGCCATTAAAAGAAGTTGACAAATTTTATATTGCATGGTATTTATTTAGCTTAGATAAATCATTTGATATTGGCGTGGGCATTCTTCAAATAATTGGAGGAGTTCTCATAGTTATAAATAGGACAGCATTAATCGGAGCACTAATGCTTCTTCCAATATTGACACAAATTTTTTTAGTTGATCTTGCTTTTACAACAAATATGTTTGGTTCAGCATTGCCTGTTCGGCTTGCAGCAATGGTACTTTCAGATATTTTAATTTTATTTTATTATAAAGACAGATTGGTAATTGCTTGGAATAGTTTAACAGAAAATATGACGACAAAGTTCAAATATAAATGGTGGGTTTATTTTTTGTTACCAATAATTGGATTTTTAATGGATTTTGCCATCGGAATTGTTACAATGCCAATAAAACTATTCATTAATTGGATAATTCGCTAAACTGTAAAGAAAATATTTTAACATCTTTTTTATTTAAATAGAGTTTATACCGAATAAGATATTAAGAACCTAAAGTTAGGAAAAAGGTTTAATGGATTGAAAAAAGCGTTCATTGAAAGTATAGTTTAGCATAATGAAGTTAGACTATAAGAATTTAAAAATCAAATCAAGCCTTATGAAATCAGCTACAGGTCTGAGTTTGAAAGAGTTTGATTATTTAGTTCCCACATTTGAAAAGCGATGGGAGGCTTACATCGGACGATATACTTTTGAGGGCAAGAAGCGCGAACGGACCCGGAAGGTTCGTATCAACAGTAGATTTAAGTGTACAGAAGATATGTTGATTTTAATTCT
>JBBSPS010000310.1:0-3829 GCA_038258655.1 Bacteroidia bacterium | reverse complement strand
TAATTTTAGTGCTTGTGAGTGAGTTCATCGTTTTTCTGTTAGAATTTAAACTTATGAACTTAGGCTGCTGACATTACAAGGTCGGCAGCCTACTTACTCACAATCAACTGGTTACATCATTTCTGTATAGTAGTTTAATCGTTGATTTAAAATAATAAGCAATCTGCTAAAAAGTTGGTAAATAAAGAAGAAAATCAAATGAATTGCGTGATATAATCATAAAGATTGAATTTAGAAGTGTACACAAGAGTTACTCGGCTTAAAAACCGACAATATAAAAGAATGCAAACACTCAGTAACCGTTTAAATTTTATTCAAAATTAATTTTTCATTTACTCAATTCTACATCCACCGAAAAGTTTTCCGAATTTTTTGGTTTGGCATATTTATAAAAGTCCATTATTAATTTCATATCCGCTTTAAAATCACTGGTCGGATAAATTAGTTGATCAATTCCACATTCACGTTTTTCATAGTTCATAATGCCCAATGCCATTGGAACATTGGCTTTCACGGCTACGTAATAAAAACCCGTTTTCCATTTTTCAACTCGCCTGCGTGTCCCTTCAGGGGTTATGATCAAACGTATATTTTCATAATCATTAAACATTTCTGCCATTGCATCTACTGTTCCTTTTTTTTCTCCGGATGCATGCTTCGCATTTCTATCAATAGGTATAGCTCCAAGTGAACGCATTAATCGTTTGAAAGGAAAACGCATCCATTCTTTTTTAATGACAAAACGCGGATGCAGTTTCATGATTTTTAATGCGCCCATTCCAAACACAAAATCCCAGTTACTGGTATGCGGAGCAACAACGATCACACATTTTTTTATTTCCTTGGGGAGATAATGTGTTATTTTCCAACCTGCTAACCTGAAAATTAATCTGAACATAGAATTTTAATAATACCACGAATATAATACTTTAATAGAACGCGAATGACACAGATCGTTTATGATAAAACATGATTTTTTTTCTTTTTATTTACCTGTGATCCATCGTAATAATCAGCGTTAACAGCGTTCCCGTTTTTTTTAAGTATCTTCGTAGAAACAAATACAGAGAGAATTTTGAAGTTCAGTGATTTTAATTTTGAGAGCAACCTGCAGGAAGGGCTTGATTCAATGGGTTTTGAAACCCCTACACCCATCCAGGAACAAGCGATACCTATTATACAAAGTAATAAAGACCTTATTGGTTGTGCGCAAACAGGCACGGGTAAAACAGCGGCATTCTTGCTTCCAATACTAAATAAATTAACCGAAAACCCAACAGACAGTACCGATACATTAATTATTGTCCCAACACGTGAACTGGCTTTGCAAATAGACCAAGCCTTGCAAGGGTTCTCCTATTTTACGTCCGTAAGTTCATTAGCAATATATGGTGGAAGTGATGGTAGTGTTTTTGAACGCGAAAGACGCGCGTTAACAGATGGGGCAAACATTATCATTGCTACTCCCGGCCGGTTGATGGCGCATTTGAATATGGGTTATGTGAAGTTGGATAAACTGAAACATTTGATATTGGATGAAGCGGATAGAATGTTAGATATGGGTTTTGTAGATGATATTTTAAAAATCACTACGTACTTGCCGAAACAACGACAAACATTGATGTTCTCCGCGACTATGCCGGCTAAGATACGTACGCTTGCGACAAAACTTTTACACAACCCGGAACATATCAGTATCTCTATTTCCAAACCTGCGGAAGGCGTTGTACAAGGCGCCTATTTGGTGTATGATACACAGAAAAACAATTTGATAAAATCATTGCTCGAAGGAAAAGAACTGAGCAGTGTGATCATTTTTGTTTCCACTAAAATAAAAGTAAAAGAGCTGGAGCGTGATCTTCAAAAGGCACATTTAAAAGCGAAAGCGATCCATTCCGATCTCGAGCAAAATGAACGTGAAGAAGTGTTGCGAAATTTCAGAAGCAAACAATTACAAATTTTAGTTGCTACTGATATTCTTTCCCGTGGAATTGATATTGAAGATATTGGTTTGGTAATTAATTATGATGTACCCGGTGATGCGGAAGATTATATTCATCGCATCGGTCGTACAGCGCGTGCTGCATCTACAGGTGTTGCATTAACATTTATCAATGAATATGACCAACAAAAATTTCAGCAGATAGAAACATTGATAGGAAGTGTAATAACAAAAATCCCATTGCCTGAATCTGTAGGAACTGGACCAACTTATACTCCTGAAGTAAAAATGAAAAAACCTTTTCTAAAAAAGAAAGGCAACTTTTCTTCTAAAGATCGCAGGCCTGCGAGGAGGTAGAATAACGTGATGTATTTTAAATAATGTATAAACCAGAAGATCTAATAGCAGGCACATTGTAATCCTACTTATTTTCTTAATTCTTGCCCAAATTTTCGCTTGTAAAACATATCATTTTACTAAATTGATAAATACGATTATTACCTATAGCGATTTTGTTTGATCCCTGCGGGGTCTAACCATTCTAGTTTATTTCACTACTTCGTGAGATTGCTTCACGCGAAAAACCCGACTCACACAATAACGTATAAAGATTAACTAATATTTTTCTTCTTCTCTTTATTCATTACCTGATTCTGATGATTAATAGATTCCTGGTGAATGATCTCAAATAATTTGGTAATAAAATCTTCGCTTAATTTTTTTTCTGTTCCCAATTTTAAACGGCTGTTCACGATCTCGTCCCAACGATTGGATTGAAGAATGGTAATATTTTTTTCTTTTTTATATTTCCCGATCTTCTTCGCGATCTTCATACGGCGGGAAAGCATCGTAATTAATTTAGTATCCATCAAATCGATCTTCTCCCGCAAGTCTTCCAACAAATTCAGCATTACTGCATCATCAAAAGAAGATTTACGCAACACCAGTTGATTCAATATTTTATTAAGATCAGCAGGAGTTACTTGTTGTTTTGCATCGCTCCATGCCACTGAAGGATCGATATGAGATTCCAACATCAAACCATCAAAATTCAAATCCATCGCAGTTTGTGCAACTGATAAAAGTAATTCCCTGTTTCCACAGATATGGCTTGGATCATTAATGATAGGCAGTTCAGGAATTCTTCTGCGTAATTCAATAGGAATTTCCCAGTTCGGTTTGTTCCTGTATTTTGATTTTTCATAACTGGAAAATCCACGATGAATAGCTCCAAGCTCCGTAATGCCTGCTCTGCTTAATCTTTCCAGCGCTCCTATCCAAAGTTCAAGATCAGGATTCACAGGATTTTTTACCAGTACAGGAACTTTCACACCTACTAAAGCATCCGCTATTTCCTGCACAGCGAAAGGGTTAACGGTTGTTCTTGCGCCAATCCATAAAATATCAACGCCGGCTTTCAATGCTTCTTCCGCATGTTTTGCATTAGCGATCTCTATTGCAGTTGGGAATCCAGTTGCAGCTTTTGCATCACGCAACCATTCCAAACCAATACTTCCAATACCTTCGAATGCACCAGGACGTGTGCGAGGTTTCCATATTCCTGCACGCAATATATGCACACGATTTAATTTTTTGAGTTGCATTGCCGTTTCCATTAATTGTTCAGCCGTTTCTGCGCTACATGGCCCTGAAATGATCAGCGGCCCTTCGTTAGAAGTTAATAACGGACCTTTTTTGATTGTTATTTTGTTTTCCATGTTGGGGTGATTTGTCTTTTTTGTTTAATTATACTTTTGATTTAATTCCGTCTAATATATTCCTGATCTTATTTGCTGATGTAATGTCCTTTTGCATAGACGCAGAATCTTTTTTATCTATGCTCTTTTTAAAACGTTCTAGGTTTTTAATGTAAACACCCAAAGCTTT
>JBBSPS010000309.1:0-3846 GCA_038258655.1 Bacteroidia bacterium | reverse complement strand
TGCCACGTTGTCGTTTGCTGTACAATTCTTAAGCGTTACCGTAGTGTTATCAGGATTAAAATTTAAGAAAACGAATCCCGCATCTGCATAACTATGGTTGGCAACACAGCTTTTAAAAACATTTCCGGTTGCAACACCATCAAAAGAAATAAACCCACGGTAGAAATTAACTGCTTCGCAATTGTTTATCCGGTTATTAGAACCTTCAATCCCAAAGGCGGTGAATTGCGTGTTAGATACTTTGCAATTATCAACTTCATTATTATTTGAAAAATCGTCCAGGAATATTCCAATTCCGCTTGCATTATTTACGCCGAGAACACTGTAGCTTATCTTGCAATTCCTCACAATATTATTATTGGATCCGAATAACGCAATAACTGAAAAAATTTCGGGGTTTGAGTGAATTGCTTTCACGTTCATCAGTTTTTCTCCATTTGCACTATTTATGACAACCCCGATATCCAATAATTTTAGATTCTTTATTGTGACACCGGGAACAGTAATAATCAGGTTGTCCCCCGCATTACTATTGTCATTAACGGTCGATGATTCTTCATCATCTTCTCCTTCTCCCTGGATTGTAAGATTGGGAACATCTACCATAACATTACCTGATTGCAACACAGTTCCATCTACAATGATCCTACCGCCATCCATTGAATTATCTACAGCTGCCTGGAGAGTTAAATAATCTCCCGGAACATGGATTACTGACTTCTTCCGTGAATTCGCGCTTGACATTGCTTCCGGTTTATTAAGATACTGCTTGCGCTCAAGCGTAATTTTTTCAAGGTTTTCCATTGCTGCTTTCCGCTTCGCAAGTACCAAAGGATATGTCTTTTCCACCGATGCCCGGTATTTTATGGCATTCGCTTTTAGACCTGCCATCCCATTCGCTTCCTTCTGCACCGATTGTAATGGATTGTTATCAAGACGTTTCAGCTCTTTCTGACATGAAGTAAATGTGAGAATTGAAAGAGCTGCAAAAATGAAAATCTTTTTCATGTTGTAATATTTAATTGTTTAAAAAATTGTATCTGCAGAATAACAGGCACTGTTATTTAGATTCAAATCTTGCCTCAAAATACTGTCAACAACAAGGATCATCAATACCAGAAAATAGTGATATCTTATTTATACATGGGAATCTTATACCATATGCATGGTATGATAGTTTTACTGTGGATGCTTATTGAAGTTGTTGAACTGGTTATTCCTTTTACATTTCAAGTAATGCCGAATAGAATAAATAAAATAGACTGATGGAACAATGATGAATAAAAAGTTCCAGCCGGACACATAAAATGTTTACTTACAAGACGTGAGGATTATTGCAAATAATTTTAAAGAAAAAGCTTAGACGTGCCCTAAACGTGATGCAAGCTCATTACGTGAATGAACATTCAATTTGCGGTAGATATTTTTAATATGGGAGTTGAGTGTTTCAATAGAAATAAAAATAGAAGAAGCAATTTCTTTATAGCTTAATCCTTTAATAAGAAGATGTAAAATTTCTTTTTCTCTTTCAGTAAGGTTACTTTCATAAAGTATTGAATTTTTTTGTTGCGATTGATGAAGGTAACCAAGTACTTTGGCTGCAATCACACCATTCATCGGGCTTTCCCCTCTATATACTCCTTCAATAGCATCTAATATTTTTTGAGGAGAGTCTTTTTTTAAAAGATAACCATCAGCGCCGGCCTTGATAGCACTAAAAATTTTTTCACCATCTTCAAACACAGTAAGCATCAGGACTTTTATATCTAACCATTTTTTTTTGATTAGCCAAACACCTTCTATCCCACTTATGCCGGGAAGATCAATATCCATCAATACCACATCAGGTTTTTGTAATTGGAACAATGATACCAGTTCTTCGCAGTCTTCCATTTTATGAATGAGTTTTAGATTTTCATTCAATTGAAGGATGATTGAAATGGCTGTTCTGTATTGAAAATTGTCTTCTATTAAAGCAATATTTATCATATCTTATCAGGCAAAGTTATTTATTAAATATTCTTTTTCTTCCCCCATAAATCTGGTATTTTAAAAAGGACCGGGCAAGTTTATGCTGATCATAGTTCCTTTTCCCTCTTCGCTATCGATAGTTATTTTTCCATTTAATTCTTCTACACGTTTCTGCATATTTTTTCTTCCATTGCCAGTTCCTTGAGTTGTTTGGCAAAATCCATTTCCATTATCTGTTATTTTAAAAGAAAATTTATGATAACTCATTAATATTTCCACCCTGCATTGTGATGCATTGGAATGTTTTATTACATTATTTATAGCCTCTTTAAAAATAAGAAACAGGTTTTGACGAATGTCTCCGGGCATGATCATATTATCATCCACTCCATCAGCTTGAATAATAAGGTCAATATTTTTTGTATAACAGATAGTTGATGCATGTTTTGTAATCAGTTCTTTAAAACTTTTAAAAGAATCGTTTTGCGGATTGGTAGCCCATGCTATTACCTCGAGCTTGTCAATCATTTCAACAGCATTGTTTTTAATAAGTTCTGTGATAAGCGGATTTTCTGAATTGGTTTGTAAAATTTCTGAATAAACTTTTATACTGCTAAGCGTAGCCCCAACATCATCATGCAAATCACGATGTAACCTTTGGCGCACTTTTAAAAGTTTGAGCTTTTGTTTTAAACGAAACTGAAATAGTGCATATACTGCAACTGCACTCATAATAATTATTAAAGAATAAAACCACCATGTATTCCAGAAGGGTGGACTTATTTGAATAAGTATGCTTTGTGTTGGCCCATTAAACTCTTTTGCTGAATTGGAAGCCTGCATTACCAGATTATATTTTCTGTAAGGAAGCGCATCATACCGGATGATATAGTTTGCAGGAGCATATTGCCAGTTGTTATTCAACCCTTCCAGTTTGTAACGTATGGTATTAGTGCCTTTTGAATAAAAATCTATTGTTCCTGTTCCGATAGATATATTGTTTTGAAAATATTTCAATGATAAACCATCTTGCTTATTTATTGATGTTTGAAAGGGGAAAATTTCCTGGTTCACTTCAAACGATTTGATGTAAACAGTCGAGGGTGGATATGTTAGATTAAGTTTGTTTGGGCTTACCCTTGCAAAAGCCAGGTCACCCAAAGCTCCACCCATAAAATAAAGATCACCAGAAACATCTTCCATAGCACAGGCGCCGGGTGAAAAATTTTGTTTTTTAAAACCATCTATTGCGCTTAGCGAAGTAATTTTTCCATTGGTTACGTCAAGTTCTGAAATAGAGCGGTCAGTAGTAAACCATATATTGCCATTGCGATCTGCAATAAAACTATACAGATCATTTGATGGCAATCCATCTTTTTGCGTATAGCTGCGGATCAATTGCAAACTTTTATCGAAGTGAAAAAGTTCCCTGTCTGACCTGATCCAGAAACTTGAATCCTTTTTGCTATAGACAATTCTTTTCCTTTTAATGCTGTCCATCGCATTGCGTATTCGTACCCAATTACCATTTTGATTTATATAAGTAACTGTAGTTTCGTCCGGGGTTTGTAAAAAAATATATCTATCATACCCGACTGATGTGCCTTCCCGGCTAAATGGCTCGCCTGGCAATATTTGATGAGCTATAGCGCTGTCGCTTTTCACAATAAACAAAGACAGCTTGTGATCTGCATGAGCGGGAATGATACAGCCATTTTTATACTGGCAATAGCCACCATAAAAAAACGGCTTAATAACATCAGGATGTTGGATTATATTAAAATTTACATCTTTGAAAATTATTTCTTTACATCTGTGCGTACGGATATCCATTTCAAAAAGCCCGGCTTCTGAATGCAACCAGGCTTTTTGAGC
>JBBSPS010000308.1:0-3872 GCA_038258655.1 Bacteroidia bacterium | reverse complement strand
TGAATACGGAAAACGAAAGAACAATCATTAACAATAAACGGGATACTAATGTGGACAAAACATTTCCTGTTTTGTCCACAGTTTTTAGTTTAAATAACTCATAATTTGTTTTCCCATATTCCTCAACTCTTTCAAGTAAAGGCTCTATAAAATTTATTTTATCTTCCATACATCTGTTTTTAAATCTTAAAGAAATTAATTTCTTAATTCATCCCGGCCTTCACGTCCTTTTTCATTTCTTCCGCTTTATTCTTGCCTTTTTCATATAGATCGCTTACTTCCTCTTTAGCAGCTTCAAATTTTTCTGTAAGACTGCTTAACAACTCGTCAAATTTGTCATTTAACTCATCCGCTACTTCAGAGCCTTTTTTTGAAATTTTCTTTCTGGTTACAGAACCCTTTTCCGGTGCAAATAATACACCCAATAATGCACCAGCGGCGATACCTGCTAATACACCTAATACTACTTTTGTTGTGTTCATAATTTTAGTTTTTATTTGTTTATAATTTTAAGGCTTTAGGATGCAAACATACACGCCTAAAGACAACATATGTTACAAAACATTTTAATAATGTTACATCTATCACACATTTTTAAAATGACCATTTGACAAACTTTATTGATAAATTGGTTCAATAATCAATTAATGTTAATCTATGAAGGATTTTTCGTTCCACTTTTAAAACAGAAAAACGGTATCCTATATACACCATAAATTTGCCAAAACTATATTCCAGGGCTGAGTTCGATTTGCCACTGAATAAAAAATAATCAACCATTCCCATTGCACCTATAAAAGACCGTCCGTTATTATAACCCATAGCAAATCGTACATTTAATTTCCCCGCGCCACCGGTCAATTTATTGTAATTAGAATTATCATCCCGTTTATAAACCAATTGTTCTCCACCAATGCCTTGAACAAGTGACGCGGTGGCATAACATTTTTTTAAAAATACAAGTGTATAAATATATCCGAGGTTTAATCCGAAATCATGTGCATGTGCGCTGCGAATAAACGAAAGTGTATCAAAATTGCTTTTAAAAGGAGGGCTAATCAAAGAAGGATTACCCGTTGCATCAAAATAAGAATAGTATACACCCAATAAAAGTGAACCTGCACTTTTCTTCTGCTGTTCAACAAAGGCAAATGAATTTCCATATGAAAATTTTTTACGATTTACAATATAATATGTACTCACTCCCATGTGTAAGGCATTAACATCAGCACGAACAGCATAGGGATTATCACTTACATAACTGTTGAAGGATTGAGAATTTTTAATATAAAATCCGCTATAATATTGCACAAACATATCCGTAGTAAATTTTCTGCCATATAGATTAAGCTGATAATCCTGGTACTTTGTTTTACCTTTAATATCAGTATCACGGTCAAATACTTTAACACCGGTATTAACAATAAAGCTTGCCCATCTCGAACTTAAACTTATTCCCAAGTCATATTGGATATTTGGAGCAAAAATTAATTTATTTCCGCTCTTCAGATCAATTAAACTGAATTTTAAAAAACGCATTGAAACCGGTAATGTAATTATCAGTCGTTTATAGTACGATTTAATATATGCGGTATCATAATTAACAGGCCGTTCTTTTGTAATTTCAAAAGCTGCACTTCGATGGATCCACATCCATTTTTGCCAAAGGGTTTCATGAGGGATGTCCCATATTGTTTTAACGGAAGTATGTTTTGTTGCAGAAGGAGAATCTTGTGCACTGCTATTTATAGATGAAGTAATCAGCAATAAAACAAATGCAATTAGAAGAATTTCTGTTTTCATTCTCCAAATTAAGGTAAATTATTTTTAATTAAATGGTGTGTAACAAGAAAAATATTTTCCTGTTACACACCAACTAAATTTTGTCTGTTACAATGGTTTATTGCCACCGATAACTCTGAACAATACTGCAATTATTGCGATAACAAGTAGAATATGAATAATGCCTCCTGCTTGAAAACCTAAGAACCCAATGGCCCATATAATAACTAATACTACCGCGATTGTGTAAAGTAAATTTCCCATGATTTTTTATTTTTAGTGTTGATGAATTTTTAATTAATTATTTATTTTTATCTGATATTAAAAGTGAATACCTAATCCAAATGTAGATACATTGGTTGAAAGATCCAAAAACAATCCTAATTTTTGACTAACGTGGTATTCAGCTCCAATGTGAGCATCAAGGTATAATGGGCTTGCGCTTTGATACACTTTCTTATCTCCATAATAATCGTTTTCCCAAACAACACTTCTAAATACAAATCCAATAGAACCAGCAGCATAAAAATCCCATTTTTCGGTCGCATGAAATAACTGATCAAAATAATAGGTGCCTTTTACACCAACGGGAACTGCTGTTTCACGGTAAGAATATTCGCGGTAAGAAGGATCACCCTTTGGGTGATTGGGATTGCCCCAGTAATAATAATTTTGATATGTATATATCCCGATAAATGGCGCAAGAGTGAAATTTCGTGCAACATCAAATTCGTAATTTAAGGTCCCCATGGGTAGTGCATGCCCTACATATCCGTAATAACCAATACCAAAACCTAAGTTTAACGTATTTCCAAACTTTTCTGGTTCTGATTTATCCTGAGCATTACTATTTATACTCAATGTTGTCAATAATCCGATTGAGATAATAATTAATTTTTTCATGATTGATAGTTTTCGTTTTTAGATTAAATTTAGCATTAGTTTATTTGTAAATTTTATACCCAACAGTTCCCTGAAACCAAACATTTTTATAACGGGGCAATGATGTTGTTCCATCCCCATTATTGTTCTGAACATCCCAATTTAGCCTGGCACCAAGTGTAATGTGTCTTAAATTAATATCAACCCCGCCAACAACACCAAAAACATTTTTTCGAATGTTGTCATTTTCAAATTCCTGTTTTTGTGCTGTTGTTATTGTTTCACTGGTAAATACATCACGTCTACTGAGTAAATAAGAATATTGAACACCTGCAAGAAGCGTAATAAATTCACTTGGTTTCAATTGAAATAATAAAGGGATGTCAATATAATTTGTTGTTCTTGTGAAATTATAAGGGCTTCCAAGTATCATCCCGTTTGCCTGAAACCCTTTTTGTGAAAACAGCACTCCAGGTTGAATTCCTAAATACTTTCTAAATGGAATTTCCATAAATGCCCCTGCGGCTATACCAAATTTTGCGTCAGTATTAAATTGTTCACCCTTTGTGTCATAGGCGTTTGAGTAATTTAAACCTGCTTTTAATCCCAATTGAAATTTTTCACGGTTATCAGTGTCCTTGGAACCTTCCTGTGCGATGCCGATACTTGTGACTGACAAAAGTAAAACGGCAATTATTACTGTTTTTTTCATTTTATTGTTTTTCATTTTATTGTTTTTAAAATTTAGGGTTAATTATTTGACATTATTTTTCGTTAAATCTTTTAATGATTGCTCTAACTCATCCATATCATGGTTAAATTCGCGTTTGAAGGATTCCCATTTTTCATTTCCTTCTGCTTGGTAATTATCCATTTTCTTTTCCATATCGCTGTTTTTTTGCTCCAGTTTAGCTATTTTATTTTCGTAATCAGCTTTAGCTTCTTTTTTTTCGTTTGCTATTCTTGTTTTAAACTCAGCGATACTCTTATCATTAGCCGCAATCTTATCCGCACTTTCTTTCCTGTAAGTTTCAATATCTTCCAAATATTTTTCATTGGCTTTATCTAAATCCTGATTGGCTTCCATTACGTTATTTTCTGCATTTTCTACCTTTTGGGCAGGGCTACTACAGCTTGTTAAAATTGTTCCCGTTATAAAAGTTGATGCTACTAGTGTTAAAATTGATTTTTTCATTTTGATTAATTTT
>JBBSPS010000307.1:0-3873 GCA_038258655.1 Bacteroidia bacterium | reverse complement strand
CCTTCTCCAAAGGAGAGGGGAGCAATGGACTAATATATACCAAGTATTGGTATAATTTACTTATTCGTCAATCATTGTGTCCTTTAAATTCTTTCTCTTTTTCATTACTCAAATTTTCTTTAGTCACTTTATTGACAAGCTTTAATGAATCGGAAATAGTTGCGTCATCAAAATGGCTTAGATCAGGTTTTCCTGCATTGACCCATGCAGTATACCACATACTGCCAACATTAAGAATAGCCGCCCGCATTCTGCGTTCAACCATTCCATTTAACATGGTATTATAATCGTTTGAGTATTCCATAGAATATTCCTTAATTAATTTAGAACCGCGGTTTTCAAAACTATACTTTTTATCAGGTAAGTATGTCGCATTTAATTTCGCTTCCAATTTTAAAACAGAATCAACTTCCGCATTACTTTCTTTTAAAACGTCCCACGCTTTATCAATAGGTTTATCAATGTATTTAGCGGAACCTACCCAATAATTATATCCTTCTGATTTCAATTCCGGGATTCGTGATTCCCAAAAACCATGAATACCTTTTTGATTGGTTAATTGTCCGTTATAATTTTCTACTGTGTGAAGCGGTACATGTGCATCAGCAACGTAGTGGCCCAAATCGGCTGAATAATGTAATATTAAATTAAGATCTGATTTTTTAAAAGCTTCTGTTAAACGATACACCATTGTTTGAATATACCAAGGAACAATACCGTAAGCTTTTAACGTATCCTCTGAATATTTTACAACTGCTTTGTTCCAGGATTCAGGAACAGAATCAAATGCATATTTTCCATAATGATCAATATCAATATAATGCCGTGGCGCTTCATCAGCATTAGCATATCTCCTTCTATCAGGATCCACAGCATGTTCTGTAATGTATTCAATATGTTTTTTATAAAAACCTATCATTCCTTCCGGCAAGGTAAACACCGCCATACGGTTGATCTTTTTATGCGCGAAAAAGCCCCAGGAATAAGCCGGTTCATTCGTTGGAATAAATAAAATAGAAAAGATAATAATGAAAATAAAAGTGTATTTTTTCATTTATATTGATTGAACCCTAGTCAAAGTGACATCCATAAATATTATTTAGGATAACACAAATAATATTTTTTTACAGTTTTTGCAAGCACATCAATGCTTAATTGGTCGGATGCGTCAGCAATGTCAGAAACGGTTCCATCCTTAAATAAAATATTGATCCGTATTTTGTCTGCACGATAAGCATCATTTGTTACATTTCCGGAAAGGACAAAGTAATCCACTTCCGAATTACTTAGCTTATACCGTTTTTTGATTTCCTGTTTTATTGTTTTTATCTTTTCATCTTTAAACGCCTGGCTTTGTAATTCAACTTTAAATAATTTACGATCAACCAATTGTTTGCAAAGCACAGAAAGTACGGGATCTTTGTGTGATGCCCATACTTTTATGGATGTCATAATATCATTATCATCCAGTTGCACAAAAGCATCCAGCAATTCAGGCTTTTCAATAAAATCATTTTTACTGTATTGATTGTATAAAAATATTTTTAAAGCAGGGGTGCAAAATAATTCTACTTTTTTTTTCGCTAACTCCTTTGCACGCTTTAAAATATTTACCAATGAGTTTTCCGCACTCAAAACAGTTTTATGTAAATACACTTGCCAATACATGAGTCTTCGCGCAATAATAAATTTCTCGATGGAATAAATACCTTTCGCTTCCATTGCTAGTTGATCATTTACCACGTTCAACATTTTAATTATACGATCAGTACTGATAACACCTTCCGCCACTCCGGTAAAAAAACTATCACGTTTCAGGTAATCCAAACGATCCATATCCAATTGACTGGAGACCAATTGATGTAAGAATTTTTTACGGTATTTGTTCTGAAATATTTTGATGGCTAATGTCAACTCACCATTAAACTCGTTGTTCAAACGAGTCATAATCAGTTCCGAAATATCTTCATGAGTGATATTATTTACAATGCTATGCTCTAATGCATGAGAAAATGGACCGTGTCCTATATCATGCAGAAGGATCGCAATTGTAACTCCTTTAGCCTCTTCTTCCGTAATTTCATGTCCTTTGGAACGTATCACTTCAATGGCTTGCCCCATTAAATGCATTGCGCCCATTGCATGGTGAAATCGTGTATGCAATGCACCCGGATAAACCAAATTGGTCAAGCCCAATTGTTTTATCCTTCTTAAACGCTGAAAATACGGATGTTCTATTAAGTCATATATAATTTCGAAAGGAATAGATACAAAACCGTAAATAGGATCGTTAAATATTTTGAGTTTATTTGATAATGAAATCATACTTTTCCTTCAATATTTTATTTGTGCGGATACTCACAAATTTAGTTAAAAAATATAAGCCGTATAATAAAGAGCTGTGTTCTTCAGTTAATATTAATAACTTTAAATCAAATTAAAATGAACCTATTAATGGATAAAATACAAATACTTTGGGCGGATGATGAAATTGATTTGCTCAAGCCGCATATATTATTTTTAAAAGAAAAAGGATACGATGTAACAACCGCAACAAGTGGTGATGAAACATTGGAATTTGTAGAAAAAACTAATTTTTCCGCGATACTCCTCGATGAAAACATGCCTGGACTTTCTGGTTTGGAAACTCTCAATCGTTTAAAAACAAAATATGCCGACTTACCTGTGATCATGATAACAAAAAGTGAAGAGGAGCACTTGATGGAAGATGCGATCGGTTCAAAAATTTCTGATTACCTAATAAAACCTGTAAACCCAAACCAAATATTGCTTTCGTTGAAAAAGACACTGGATAACAAACGTCTTATCAGCGAAAAAATCACATCTAATTATCAACAGGAATTTCGTCAGATCGGTATGACGATGGGTGATAGATTGAACTGGAATGAGTGGGTCGACGTTTATAAAAAATTAGTTTATTGGGAACTGGAGTTGGATAGCAGTAAGGATGAGAGCATGATAGAAATTTTAAAAATGCAAAAATCCGAGGCTAACAAATTATATGGAAAATTTATTGAAAACAATTATATTGGTTGGCTAAACGGGAAAATAGCAAACCCTCCCCTCTTCTCTCATACGCTGTTTAAAGCCACGGTGGCGCCATTGCTTGATAAAAATGAAACTACATTTGTAGTATTGATTGATAATTTACGATATGACCAATGGAAAATTATACAACCAATTGTTGCGGAATATTTTAAAGTTGATAGTGAAGAACTGTACAGCAGTATTTTACCGACGGCTACACAATACGCCCGCAATTCTTTTTTTGCCGGACTGATGCCATCTGAAATTGAAAAACGTTTTCCGAAATTATGGTTGAATGATGAAGAAGAAGGTGGAAAAAATATGCACGAAGAAGAATTACTTGCTGAACAATTAAAGCGTTTAGGCAAGGATGTAAAGATGAGTTACAACAAAATAACCAATCACGCGGCAGGGAAAAAACTTTCTGAGAACATGAGTAATTTAATGCAAAACAAATTGAATGTGATCGTTTATAATTTTGTGGATATGTTATCACATGCTCGCACTGAAATGGAAGTGATCCGCGAATTAGCTGATGATGAGAAAGCTTATCGTTCCATTACATTGTCATGGTTTGAGCATTCGCCATTGCATGACATTTTAAAACAAATTGCCGCCAAAAAATGTAAATTGGTGATCACTACTGATCATGGTACCATTAAAGTTACTGAGCCATCTAAGGTGGTTGGTGACAAAAATGTGAATACCAATTTGCGTTACAAACAAGGCAAGAGTTTGGATTATGTGAAGAAAGATGTGTTTGAGATACGTAATCCTTCGGATGCATTTTTGCCAAAACAGCATGTGAGTACAGCCTTCGTATTT
>JBBSPS010000306.1:0-3877 GCA_038258655.1 Bacteroidia bacterium | reverse complement strand
AAAATAATAATATCCTGGTATATTTTTAAAATTCAGCTAAATTTTTCTAATGAAAAAAAAATCCAATTTTCCGCTGCTGGTAAAATGGATGTTCCTTACTGGAATCGCCTTTTTGATTTTTATGACCCTCATGCGGCTGGTGTTTTTTTATCATTTTGTATCCGTTGATTATACCTTTTCCAAATGCCTGCCATCATTTTTATTGGGTTTACATTTTGATGTAAGAATTATATGTGGAATTATTCTTTTTCCTTTTGTAATCGGAAATTTCCATTTAAAATATAACTCTAAAAAGCGGCTCACTGCCGGGAGTGTGGTACAACTATTTATTACTATCCTGGTTATGGTGCTAATGTTGATTTTTATGCACAAAGGCCATGCAACCGTAACCACTTTAGTAAGTATCGCTATTTTATTTGCTCTTATTTTAGTATGGCTTTTCATAACAAAAAATTGCAACCCCTTTGAAAATTCTTTTTCCGCAAAAGTTTTCAAAGTATATTTTTTCATAATCACACTTTCGCTTGTATTGATGTATATTATTGACTTTGAGTATTTTGATTACCTGCATGAACGTCTCAATGCAGGGGCAATGAATTACTTATCGGATGCAAAAATTTCCATGAATATGGTATGGGAAACTTACCCTGTGTTTACACTGCTGTTTGTAACCATTATTGTCACGTTTATCATATACTGGCTGATTGTCAGATGGTTTAAAAAAATACAACACTCTACTTTTAATGCTCACGTAGTTACAAAGTTCATTACAGGCTTTCTATTTGCATTACTGTTAGGGCTGGGCGTTTTTGGAAGATTAAATCAATATCCTTTGCGATGGAGCGATGCATTTGCGTTTGACGATAATTTTAAAGCCAACCTGGCATTAAATCCTGTCCAAAGTTTTTTAAGTACTTTAAAATTTATAAATTCAAATTATGATATTAAGGAGGTAAAGAAATATTATCCTTTAATGGTGCAATATCTGAATGTCCAGCATCCCGATAGCGTTCACTTAAATTACCTGAGAATTCATGAAGTTGACGTCCCTGCTAATCCTCCCAATGTAGTAGTAGTGATATGTGAAAGTTTTTCTGCTTATAAAAGCAGCATGTGGGGCAATCCGCTCAATACCACTCCCTATTTTAATAAAATGTGTGAGGATGGCATTTTCTTTGACAGATGTTTTACGCCGGCTTATGGAACCGCGCGCGGCGTATGGGCGGTAGTTACAGGAATCCCAGATGTGGAATATCCAACTACATCAAGCCGCAATCCAGCTTATGTAGATCAACATTCAATCATTAATGATTATAAAGGATATCAAAAATTTTATTTTATTGGCGGAAGTTCAAGCTGGGCCAATATCAGGGGATTGCTTACTAATAATATAGATAGCCTGCATCTTTATGAAGAGGGTGATTATAAATCAAAGGCAATAGATGTATGGGGCATCAGTGACAAAAGATTATTCCTGGAAGCCAATAACGTTTTGAGTAAACAAACTCATCCTTTTTTTGCGGTAATTCAAACAGCCGACAATCACCGTCCATATACCATACCGGAAGAAGACAGGAAAGAGTTTCTTTTAAAAAATTATCCCTTCGATACTTTAAAAAAGTATGGTTTCCAACTAATGCTGAATTAAATGCTTTCAGATACACAGATTTCAGCTTTCAAAAATTTATTGAAGCCGCTAAAAAGGAATCCTATTTTAATAATACCATTTTTGTATTTGTGGGCGATCACGGAATACGGGGCGATGCCGGTAATATGTTTCCAATGGCCTGGGAGGAAGATGGATTAACGACGCAACACGTACCACTGCTTTTTTATTCGCCCTCTTTATTAACACCACAAAGGATAGATAGGACCTGTTCGCAGCTTGACCTGATACCATCTGTATCTTCACTCGCAAAAATTAGTTTTACAAATACTACCTTAGGAAAAAATTTATTTGATACCCTTCAAAACAATGTTCGTTTTAAAAACCTGGCATTTTTATTTGATCCTGAAGTAAAACAAATTGGAATTGTAACCGATGAATATTCTTATGTGCACAATCTTTTAAGTGGCAGAGAAGATTTCCGTTCATCAAAAAACAATTTGCCTTTGCCGCAAACTCCTGAGATTGCAACTGATAAAAAAGCATTGCAGGATTTATCCCAGGCTTATTATGAAACCGCAAAATACATGTTGCTCAATAATAAAAAAGAAAAAGCGCACAAACAGTAAACAAACAAATAATCCATTTTTTCATTATGATCATCAGAGCTAAAATTCCTAAAACAATACCATTGACTATTCAATGGTTATTGATGCTTTGGTGTATTTATGTGATCATCTTTACGATACTCAGGATAGCAACCGTAGTATTATTTATTCCTGATGGAATCTCAGTTACATCACTGTTCCCTTCATTCTGGCTTGGCTTCAGGTATGACGCCAAATGGATTTCCATCATTCTTTTACCGATTGCGGTATTGTCTGTTTATGCGAAATTTTCTCCGTTTTATTCTGAAAGAAATAAAAAATTATGGTCTTATTATCTGGCACTTACTACATTAATAGTGTTGTTTTTCTTTGGAGCTGATTTTGGAAATTTCAGTTACAATCATACCCGTATTAATGCAAGCGCTTTAAATTTTGCAGAAGATCCGATAATCTCTTTCAAAATGCTTTGGCAAAGCTATCCGATGGTTTGGCTGATTACGGCATTGGTAGTAGCCGTGTTATTATTATCTAAGCTTTTTAAAAGCACTCATGTGCTCACCACTAAAAGAAATCTCCACGAAAACAGGATCTATAAAAAACGCTGGCATATAGGCGCTGTCGTTTTTTTACTTTGGAGTCTTTTTGGTATCTTTTCTTTTGTGCCATTAAAATGGAAAGACGCTTTTGAATTGAATGACAATTTTAAATCGTATGTAGCCTTAAACCCTTTGCAAAATTTTTTCTCCACCCTACGGTTTAGAAAACCATCTTTCGATGATGAAAAAGCAAAAAGCTACTTCCCATTGATTGCCAATTTGCTCCAGCTTGATTCAGAAAATATTACAAATGAAGATTATTCAAGAAATGTATTACCGAATAGTAAATCGCTTGAAAGCAGGCCCAATATAGTGTTGGTTATTTGCGAAAGTTTTAGCATGTACAAAAGCAGTATGAGCGGCAATCCATTAAATACCACTCCCTACTTTAAACAAATGTGCGACAGCGGTATATTCTTTAACCGTTGCTTCACTCCTACTTTTGGTACAGCGCGTGGTGTTTTTGCAATCATAACAGGAATTCCGGATGTACAACTTTCAGAATTCTCTACCCGCAATCCGGCTGCAATTCATCAACACACCATCATCAATTCTTTTGAAGATTATAATAAATTTTATTTCCTGGGAGGCAACAGTGACTTTAATAATTTTGATGGCCTGGTAAAAAATATAAAAGATGTAAAAATTTACCAGGAAGGTTCTTTTAAATCAAGACCTTTGAACGTTTGGGGTATCAGCGATAAAAACCTTTTCCTTGAAGCTGAAAATGTTTTTTCCGAACAGAAACAACCTTTTTTTGCTATTGTTCAGACTGCTGATAACCCTCGCCCATATAGCATTCCAAAGGAAGATTCTGATTTTGTGAGAAGAATAGTTGATGAAGATACACTTCATAAATATGGTTTTGAATCTTTAGAAGAGTTTCAATCTTTTTGTTATACAGATTATTGTTTCAAAACTTTGATTGAAAATGCAAAAAAACAACCCTGGTTCAATAATACGATTTTTGCATTTGTTGGCGATCATGGTGTGGAAGGAGAAACAAACGAGATGTATCCAAACGCCTGGGACAAAGGAAGTCTGAGTGATGAGCATGTGCCACTTTT
>JBBSPS010000305.1:0-3933 GCA_038258655.1 Bacteroidia bacterium | reverse complement strand
TGATGCTGTAAAAATTTAATTAAATAAAGCGTGGGTAAATTTACCCATGTCTAATACTGACCCTATCATTCGCATTTATTCCTACAGTGAAAGTGAAACGACTGCGGATAATCTTTCAAAAAAAATAATGACGGATATTCGTGAGTTTATAAAGGAGCAACAAATAACCGCATAAGGCCTCCTTCTATCTCCTCCTGGAGGGAGAAGAAATGATAATGTAAAAAATGAAACAAAATCAGATACTATAACACGCTCTGTAAAGCCTCCCCTTGGGGAGGTCGGAGGGACTTATTTTATTTTTATGAAAGTATACCTTGACAATGCCGCTACAACAGCTTTAGATAAAGAAGTGTTAGATGAAATGCTTCCTTATATGATGGATCATTTTGGTAATCCTTCTTCCATTCATTCCTTTGGCAGAAAAACACGTGCTGCCATAGAAGGAGCCCGCAAAAAGGTTTCCAAGATATTAAATGTATCGCCATCGGAAATTTTTTTTACCTCTGGAGGTACCGAGGCTGATAATATGGCGATCCGTTGCAGTATAAATGATCTAGGTATTAACCATGCGATCACTTCTAAAATTGAGCATCATGCGGTGTTGCATACGTTAGAAGCGTTGGCACATGCTGGTAAAATAAAATTAAGTTTTGTTAATTTAACTCCTGTTGGCCATATCGATCTGAAACATTTTGAGGAATTATTAAAAAATAATGAACGCACATTTGTTTCATTGATGCACGCGAATAACGAGATCGGAAATTTACTTCCTATAAAAGAGGTTGGTGAAATTTGCGAGAAGTACAATGCTGTTTTTCATTCTGATACTGTTCAAACAATGGGGCATTATGAGATGGATCTACAAAAAATAAAAGTTCATTTTGTTACATGTGGAGCGCATAAATTCCATGGCCCCAAAGGAGTTGGATTTTTATACGTCAATGGTAACATTAAAATAAACCCTTTGATATACGGTGGGGCGCAAGAGCGGAACATGCGCGGTGGTACTGAAAATCTGTATGGTATTATCGGCTTGGCAAAAGCATTTGAAATTGCTACCCGCGATATGGACACTCATCAAAAACATATTGCAGGTATAAAAAAATACATGATAGAACAATTAAAAAATTCAATACCAGGTATTGAATTTAATGGCGCCTGTCACGATAATTGTTTGTATACGGTATTAAATGTATTATTCCCACCTACTGAAAATGCCGAAATGCTTTTATTTAATTTGGATATTGCAGGCATCGCCGCATCTGGCGGTAGCGCTTGCACCAGCGGTAGCGACCAAGGCTCACACGTATTAAAAGAAATTGGTGTGGATGTTACACGTCCTGCTGTACGTTTTTCATTCAGTAAATACACTACAAAAGAAGAAGTGGATTATACCGTTGTGAAACTCAAACAATTATTTGTAGTGAAGGTTGCGGTTAAAAGTTAATTTGTTATTTTTCCACTATATTGATAGTATAAATTTTCCGTTCCTTCCACATTGATATTTTCCTATTCTTGGGACTAGGGAACAGGAATTCAGTGTTTACCAATCAGGAAATTATTTGAACTTTAAAGCGCGCAAACTTATTTCAAATGAGGACATAGTGATGGAGCTTTTTTTGATATGGAAGGCAGGCAGATCAGCGCTAAAATAGTTAGACCGAAAGCGAACGCGTTTGAAACAACAATGTATATATCTAAAGTTACTGCCAGGGAGATTTAGGATTCCTTTTAGGGTGGGCTGTTTTGAGTTAGCCTTTGGAAATCCGGGAAAATATTTCAAAGAATTACAAGGCAAACTTAGTGATATTTTTCCTTTATTGAGCAAAGTTGAACTACTCAGAGAAATTTATTTTCCTCCAAGTAATTTCAAGTAATTTTAAAATGATTTATACTCAAAAATAAAAGCAACAAAATTTTGATTTGCATTTTGCGCTTACTTTCTTAGTATGTACAAAACCACGTATTTTGTATTTATCGGGTAAGGCTCATAGTCATTAAGTGCGGTATTTGGAGGTAGATCTTTCCTGATTAAATAATAATTGTGTTTTTTATCACTGCCATCGCAACTGATATAAAAATAGCGGACAAAATATTCGGCTAAGCTCCAATCATTCCACATTTCGTTGGGTATACTGATAATTTCTCCGCGAGGAATTATTTTTCCAATAACGTAAATATCAGATAATAAATCTTTATCTCGTTTTGCTTTGCCAATTTGTGATAGACTATAAATAATTGTTGCAAATAGTAAAGTTATCGTAATGATTTTGAAAATTTTAAAACGGATTGTTGTCGTATTTATTTTATTTGTAAACAAAGTGATACGTGGCGTAAGCCACATTGCAATAGCGATGGTAAAAAAAGGTAATGCAGTAACTAAATAAAACCCACGTTGCTCAAGTGTTACCATTAGTGGTAATGAACCTGATAACCCAATTAATAAAAACCAAATAATAGTGGGATAGTGTAATTTATTTATTGAGTCGAGTGTGCTATGTTTCTTTGTGAACAGTAAAATTAAGGCACTAATACTCGTTATAGGAAGAAGTTCCATAAATAATCTTGTAAGTAATTCAAATCTATTATCAGTGGTAGCACCTTTATTATTAAACGTACCTATAATTCTAATATTAAAATATTTTTGATAGCTGTGATATACATCGTGATTGGTTAATAGTAAAAAACCGTAAATCAAAATCGGAACGATAATTAAAATAAATGAATAACGGATCATTTTTTTAAACGAAATATTTTTTTTGATGATCCAATATGCAACGGCGCATACGATTGGAAACAAGCCTTGAATACCTTTAGTAAGTGAAGATAAAAAAATAAAAACCCCTGAAAGAATTAAATTGCAGATAATATTTTTCTCTAAAAACAAGGCTATATAAGCGTAATATACCGCAATAATAGCGAATACAGTCATAACTGTTTCTTCTACATGATTAGTATACGCCCAAAAACATACAGGAATGGTTGTAAAAAATAAAACGGGCAACCAACTGTTATTTGCCATATCTGAATGATTAATAAATATTTTTTTCCATAGTTTATGAATATAGATAGCAGTAATAGTAAAGCAAGAGAGACAGAACAAACGTTCCACATACATACCAGTTCCAAATGCTTTATAAAATAAAGATAATAAACCAAAATAAAGCGGTGGTTGCTCATGGAACGATGACATACTTGTTTGACTGAAATGTGGGTTCCAAAAGGTTCCTATACCATCTGCAAGATTTTTACTAACGCTTATGTAAAGCATCCCGTCCATAAATACACCATCTTGTATTAATTGTGATACAATTAACACAATAATTACAGCAATAGTGAATCCCCAAAAAGGTAATTGTTTGATATTTCTGATTCCTAACATAAATAGTGCAAATAGGGTGATATAGATTGTACAAATTTAAAAAAAGAGATGACTTTACGCCGATTGTTTTAAAAAAAATAATTCTTGGCGGCTGATGCTTTTTGACTATTATTGCATTTATTAACTTCAAAATATATCGCTATGAAAAAATATTATTTACTTTCTGCTATCGCAATAATAGTGCATGCAAATTCTTATTCTCAAACATCAAATTTATTTCCCAGTTCTGGAAATGTTGGGGTAGGGACTAATTTACCTGCTGAAAAATTCCAAGTCGTTGGTCGTACTAATTTATGCGGAAATGTAATTATTGATAGTAGTGCTACAATCAAGCAGTCGCTTAAAGTAGAAAAAAACTTAACAATACAAGGCAGTACAATATTCAATGGTTCTGCAAATGTTACAGGTGATTTTAAAATAGGTGGTAATTTTACCAAGGCAATTGCATTATAATTTTAGTACAGTTTCTAAATACTCATTATTCCAACCAGCAGCCTTTCTTTTGGCAGCAATACCCACTTTCAAAGTTGTTTCGGCTTTGAGTAAGTTGA
>JBBSPS010000304.1:0-3941 GCA_038258655.1 Bacteroidia bacterium | reverse complement strand
TAGTCATGGTCGGAAGAAATTCCGACCATTTTTTTTAAGTCTCAAAATGCTCTAAATCTCCTTCACAGTCTACAACAATCATTGCAATAGCTAAATTCCTGAGTTCCATTTTAAATCTCCTTTTAGCTGTTTTATAACCAATTTTGTTGCTTTTTTTATAGATTAAGATTAACATCGCTACAATTAAAGTCATGTATAGGATAACTTCTATTCCATTTTTATTTAATGATACCAAATGACTGACATTGAGTTCTTGTTTTATAAAACGAAAGAATACTTCAATATCCCATCGTCTTCTATAAGCCTTTGCTACTTGTTCTGCGGATAAATCAAAATCATTGGTAATAAACCAAAACTCTTTTGGATCTTCTGTTTTTGTTTTCGCTACAATTAAACGAAAAGGAGTGTCTACCAACTCTTCTCTATAATGAATATTTCCTTTTTTGTTATGGATTGGTTTTCCTGTGTAAAGTTGCACTTTACTATCTTTGATAAGAGTTAATTCTCCTAAATCTAAATCTTGAGCTTGTTTAATTAAAGATCGTAGCTCTACATGTTTTCGGCTTTCTTTTGCTCTAACAATAAAAGTAACAGCATCATTAGTAAATGAGTTCATCGTTCTTGTAGATTGAAGCCCTCTATCAATAACATAGATATTTTGATGATGTGTTTCTTGCTTTACATGATTCATTATAGCTTCTGGTAGAGCTATATCTTCACTAGAATACTTCGCCTTGGTGAACACTTCAGAATGACAAGGCAACAAACCATCAAAAGCCATACTGTATTTAACGGATTTCTTTCCATTTTTATGATCAATACCTTTTAATAATTTGGCAGAAGCCTCACTGACCATAGAACTATCTACATGGATTAAATGATGTTTTTCCTGATCCTTGCTAGGATAGGCATCGTGAAATTGCTGATAAACACATTGGTATATTTGACGGAAGTAATCAGAATCGATTTTAGATAACCGTTCAGAGATAGAACTTCGTCTTATAGTTTCGGATTTATCTAAATCAAAAAGCGTTTTAAACAGAAAATCATTAAAAGTATCTTCTAAAGTACGTTGACTTAGCTTTTCATTCTCAACAATACCATAAAGTAACAAATAGAACATTTTTTTGCCATGAAGAACCTTGGCATAGTAATCGACTTTGGTAGTTAATGATAATTTGGATAAAAGTGCTTCTGGTATAACACCTAATAATTGATTTACTGAAATTTTGTGATCTTTAAATACTGACATAATATAGTGATTATCAGACAATAAGATACAAAAATTACATCACAAAAACAACATAAAAACTTAATAATCAAGCAGTTAAAACCAAATTATTGAACTCTAGGAAACAAAAAAGCCGGAAGAAAAAATCTTCCGACCATGACTATTCAATTGAACCTCTTTTTTATTTGGTAAACTTTTAAACTCTATAGATGAAAATTTATCTTATCTAAAAAAGGATCTAAATTTAAAGTAGCTATATGAAAGTAAATTATCTATAACATTTTTTGATTTTAAGTTGGTTACGTTTATTTGATTAAATGCTATAAATTTTTTATTGTTTTTAATCAGAAAACTTTCCAAATGCGAAAAATTAGTAGTGTCCATGGTATTAGGGTGGTAGCAAAACGTATAATTACCGGGGCAAGGAATAGTTCTCACACTACCCACTTGTTGTGGTATAAAAACAAAATCATTTTTTTTATAGGGGTTAAGTGCCATGGTATCAGAAATGATCTTGATATTGCTTTCGCTTTTTAAGGCTTCCAAGGTGTTCAAATCGAAAGTATGGCTAGGTGCTACAAATATTTTAGGATAAAAACCTTTTTCATTGAGTTGTACAATTCCTTTTTTTATTTTTTCTTTTTGTGTTTCTAATGGCAAACCCGCAAATTCAGAGCGATTGTGAATGGGATTTATGCCACCTTCTTCGGTTTGGTAAACATGGTCGTTCCCGTGCAACCCTATTTCCCAGCCTTTTGCTTCAAGATTTTTCAACCAGTTCCAAAAATTTTCATTTGGCGGGTCTATTTTTTGCATAGGGTCTGCATTATTGGGTATAACTGCTATGAGAGGCTTAATGCCATACGTATCAAAAATAGACTCTAATTTAAGCCATTTATCCCAATCCATCGTTTCACAAGCATCGTCTAACCTAATTAAATACTTCATTTATAGTAATGATTTATATAAATTAATCTCTTTGTTAATAGTCTGTTGTATGCTATACCCATTGGCTCTTTCCAAACAATTTTTTACCGTATTATTGTAATGGGTTTGATCTATTAAGAGCTTATCTATTTCTTTGGCTAAAGCTATTGCGTCATTAATAGGAAATAAAATACCAGCATCACGAACAACATCTCCTAAACCAGGCGCGTCGGTGGCTATAAAAGGCCTTCCGGACGCCATGCCTTCTATGGATGATAAAGACAAACCTTCATGATGTGATGAAAGAATAATGATGTCTGATGCTTTTAATAAGCTGATAACATCCATCCGTACACCTAAAAATAATACACGGTTGGATAGACCCAATGATTCCGCCAATACTTCACAGTCTTTTCTTAAAGGGCCCTCACCAACCAATGCCAAAACAATATTTTCATCTAAATGCTTTAGTGTTTTTATAACTGTTTTTTGGTCTTTGGGATACCTAAATGAGGAAACTTGAATAAGTACATAAGCGTCTTTATTTAAACTTGGAAATAATTCTGATTTAGGAATAGTTGGCTCATTTTTTATGGTCTCTAAATTTATCCCATTAGAAATTAATTCAAATTTAGTGTCATTAAATCCTAAATGTTTTTTTATGTTGGTATCCACTTCGGGAGAAATGGTTATTATTTTTTCATAAGATTTGTAAACTATTTTATCAAGTATCTTGAAAAGTATATGTTTTCTTCTATTGTTAGAGGTACTATGTTCGGTATAAACCAGTGTTGTTTTTGAAAAACTTAGCATTTTAGCAAAAGCGACCCAGTATAAAGCAGGGAAAATGTGAACATGGATCAAATCGTACTTCCTTAAATAAGGAATGATTTTAAAAATCAGAAATGGGTTGTACACACTTTGATTGCTTAGAGAAAAAACGGTACAGCAATCTGTCGCTTTTAAGGCCTCAAAAAAGGGGTGAGGTTCACCATTCAAAAGTGCTACATCCATTTGAATACCTTGTTTGTTAAATAGGGGCACGGTTTCAAGAATAAGCTTTTCTGCACCACCAGTTGCCAAACTATTTATTATTTGGAGTACTTTCATTTTCTTATTTTGTATAAAATATATAAGTGAAGTAACAATCCAAATGGCAATGCTAAGAGGGTAATCCCTTTTTTAGGATTTTGATCATTGAAAATACTTTTATTAGCAAATAGGCAAGACGATATATAGTGCATGGCCCTTGTAAAGCTATAAAATAAATTCTTAGAATACTTCATTTCAACTATTCTTGAATACAAGAAACCTTGTGGGCTTTTTTTATATTGCTTTAAAATAGTATTGGAGGAACCACCTTCTAAATATTCGATAATACAAAAAACGTCGTTGGTACAGAGGTATTTGTATTTTTGATCTATCATTAAATATAGGGTGCCTAAAGGTACCAAACGTTCATTTTCATATATGGGATAAGCTGGAAACTCTTTTACAACATCCGTTCTTAAAACTACTTTTTTATCGCCTTGTATTTTATTTTCCACTTCTAACTCAGAGAGTGTGGCATATTTGAATTTCTCTGGAATTTTTTCTACAATCCGGCCATCTTTAAAGGCATCTAAGCCTATTATTCCTGCTACATTTTCGTTTACATCCCTACTTTGCCATAGCTTTAAAATAGTTTCAACAGCATCATCGGGCATAAAATCATCAGAATCAATGCAAACATTCAACTCCGTGTCTATTAGACTATAAGCTGTATTGTGACCACCATGCATTC
>JBBSPS010000303.1:0-3953 GCA_038258655.1 Bacteroidia bacterium | reverse complement strand
CTTAAATTAAGTGAAAGTTCAGCGATGAATTTTTGGTTTTCCTTTTTCGTTTGAAGACTAAAATTTTTATACATCAACTCTAATTGACGATTCAAATTTTTTAGACCAATTCCTTCTTCTTCCTCAGTAATTTCAATAGGTTCAAATGAATTTTCTACTTTAAAATACAATTCTTTTTTTTCAAGTTTCAATTCAATATTTATAAAAGAAAGCTTTGTAGATTGACTTGCACCATGTTTAAATGCGTTTTCAACAAAAGGAGTCAAAATGTTCGGCATTATTTCCGCGTTTAAATCATCCAATTCATATTTAAAATTTATTTTGAGCCGATCATCGTAACGAATTTTATGCAATTCAATATAATCTTTCAAAAATTCCAATTCCTTGCCAATTGGAATATATTGATGCTTTGTTTCATACATAACGAAACGCAATAATTTTGAAAGTTTAAGTACAACTTCTGGAGTTTTATCAGATTTTTTTCGTGCTAATGAATAAATATTATTCAGTGTATTAAACAAAAAATGTGGGTTGATTTGAGATTTTAAAAAACTGAGTTCAGTCACCAATTTTTCTTTTATCAACGATTGTTCCCTTTCACGAAGCAGCTGGCTGTTGGACATTTGCTTTAAAGCAATTGCCAAACAGGCAATAAAAACCTTATCCATAAATGAATTAACTATTCCCTGAAAAGCAAAGGTTTCGACTATATCAACGTCTTTATAAATGGTAGGCAAGAGAATATAAACTATAATAAGTTGAGCTAAAATGCTGAACAAAATAAGGATCGTGCTGAGCGAAAAGGCCAATTTCCAGCGGTTGGGCTTTTGAACGGTGTATTTTGAAAGAAAGTGAAACATTATATAAACCATCGGCAGTTTTATGGCCAAGAGGATTATTGTTTCAGCAATGAACGACATTTTAAAAGCTTCCCAAACTGATAGATTATATTGGTTGAGCATCCATAAAAAGTCTGTATAGACTTCAAAGGAATGATAGGCCAACCAAAAGAGAACATGTTTTACCCATCTTTTTCGCATCGCATAAAAATACGGTTTTGTATTATAGTTTTTCAAAAATTGCTACAAACAACTTGTTTATGCATACCAATGACAATTTTTAATAAAAGTTTATACGAAATAACGTTTCATAAACTGGAAAATGCTTTCCATTGACGAATGATTAATGTCTGCAACAGTTTGAATTTACAAGCCTTATAATGAATTAATTTTACTTGCACTTTAATATAATCCTTATGAAAAAACTTTTAATTTTTAATGCAATATTATTATTTGCAATTCCAAATGCAATTGCTCAATGGAGTTCGGGAACAGATATACCGGAACGAATCCGAGCTGGTCAAACAATAGGTTATAGCAGTGGGGGTGATGGGTACCTTTTTATGGTTTCAGGTAGAAATCAGGATGGAATTATCACTCCAATTACGCAGCGCTATCAAGTTAGTACTGATACTTGGACGAACGTCGCGCCGCCGCCAACGCAGCTTTTGGGTGGTTCAATCGCAGTTTTAAAAGATACAATCTATACTATTGGCGGGCTTTTGACCACTCCAGGAAACGCCATAAGGAAGGTTCGGAAATATAATATTAATTCAGATACTTGGACCGATGCGGCAGATTTTCCACGAACCATTGTTGATGCCAGAGCGGTATCCTATCAAGACAGTTTGATTTATGTGGTTGGTGGGTATCAGCACAAAACCTATCTTTATAACAGCACATACAATCGCTGGCGGGAAGCCACTGCCATCTTGCCTCCAGGCAGTAGTTTAAGCTGGGGAGGTTTCGCAATCCACGGCAACAAACTTGTATACATGTGCGGAAGCGATGGTTTTATGTCTACAAATTATTGGAACACGGTCTGGGTTGGAACCATTGATGCGAACGATCGCTCCATCATTACATGGGAAGAGAAAACGCCGTTTCCCGGGCAAACGCGTACTTTTTTTGAAGCCCAAACGTGGCGCGACGGGGTAATTATGACAGGCGGAAGTACCGATAATACTTTCGAGACATTCTCCGATGAAACGTATTTTTACAACCCTGATACCGATGTTTGGCGACAATTACCCTCAAAACCTACCGCTTGGGTGACGGGGAATAGTGCTTCGGTTTTTATTGGCGATACCTCAAAACTGATATGTGCTTCCGGATATCAAGAAGAATATCTTTTTGAGACAGAAATTTTTACACAGGAAGGGAGTCTTTCTATAGGTGATTACTCAACAAATGAATGTGGGATTCAGAATTTTAAAATTTTGAATGATAGTGTTCAAAAAATAAATTTTTGCATTCTTGAAGATGGGGATGTAGATATACTAATTATAGATAGTAGCGGCAGAATTGTTCAAAAATATGAAAGCATTGTAAATTCTGTAGGAAATTATACAATTACACTAGAAGGATTGAAAATTATTAATGGAATGTATATCTGCAAAATTTCACAGAATGGCATTTCGAAAATTAAAAAAATGTTGGTTTCGAATTAATATTTTGAAATTTTATTTTTTAAATAAAGATTAAAATTTGGTTATTATAATTCATATTTGATTTTGATTAGGTTAAATTAAGTTGAGTTAAAAAATAAAAGCTATAAAAATTATATATGAAAAAGATAAACTAATATAATAGCAGATGTTTTTTGGAGCCCGTGGATTTTTTCACGGGCTTTTTTATTAATATAAAATTAGATAAGTCCATTATTTATAGCGTAATTAATTAGCTCGACACCATTTTTAACCTTAAATTTATGTAATAGATTTCTTCGGTGAGTCTGAACGGTTAAATAACTTAGAAATAATAAGTCAGCTATTTCCTGAGTGGATTTACCTTGTTTCATTAATATTGTAATTTCTTTCTCTCTTTTGGTCAACCTTGGAATATTTTGTAAATCATCAGAAGTAATCTGACTAACCAAATTATTAACTTCATCACTAAAAACGATCTTTCCGTTAAGGGCATTTTCAATGCAATATTTGAATTCCCCCAGCCCAGCACTTTTTAAAAGATATCCACTTGCCCCATTTCGAATCATTTGTAAGATGATACTTCTTTCAGCTTGACTGCTCATGGCAAGCACTTTAACATGTGGGTGCTCTTTTTTAATTTCTATGCACACATCAATCCCGTTCATATCAGGAAGAAATACATCCAATAAAATAAGATCGACATTTTCAAAATTTGCTTTCTCAAAAAATTCAGATGCTGAGCTAAAACTATTCGTTATCGATATGACATTTGAATTAGAAAATAATATTTGAAGTCCTTCTATTATTAATGGATGGTCGTCAACGATGACTACTTTTATAGTTGAATTCATAGTTTTTTTAATTGATTAATAATTCTATATAAAAAGTAGAACCTGAATTTTTACTGGATTCTACTGTTAGTTTGCCGTTCAATAAAGAAATTCTATTTTTGATATTCTTTAAGCCCATACCCGGAAAATCTATTTTTGGGTCGAATGCAAAACCCTTACCATTATCTTCAACTGAGATATAAAAAGTGTTTTCATATTGAGAGCAGTCAACTATTATTTCATCACATTTACTGTGTTTAATGGCATTTGTAATTAATTCCTGTATAATCCTGTATATAGTCAACTCATTTTTTTCAGCAATATTAGGTTTAATATTATTTGAATGGTAAAATATTTTCTTATTGTCACTACTTAATAAAAAGCAAAGGTCCCTAACCGCTGCATCTAAACCAAGTTTTAATAATGATTCTGGAACAAGATTATGTGCAACACGCCTTAATTCAGTAATAGAACTACTTAATAACTTTGAGATAGTTTCAATTTCATTATTTGGAATATTAGAATTTTGATTTTCTAGATTTGATAATCGCATTTTTAAAACTGAGAGCGAACTCCCGATGCCATCATGAAGATCCTTGGCTATTCTCTTCCTTTCAATTTCTTCTCCAGAAATT
>JBBSPS010000302.1:0-3968 GCA_038258655.1 Bacteroidia bacterium | reverse complement strand
GTTTGCTAATCTTTGCGGGCACACGTTGCAAACTAGCGCTAGCGGGGGTAGTTATTCTTCAAATTGCATTTCATCTACTCGATTCAAAACAGGTTGAAACCACTTATAATAACTAAAAACATTTTTTCTGATAGTATACATTAAATAAATTCCGACGACCAGAATGAGACTATACGCGAATGAGATCATTAAAATAACATCATAGTCAGAATCATATTGATAAATAGAATATAATTCGCGAAATGAATTGAAAATAGTAAAGACGAACCAAATAATTCCTGGTAGTAAAAATCGAGCATCAAATTTCCAAATATTGATTGTAATATATATCGATATGCTTAGTGAAAATAAGAATTTCAAATCAAAAGCGACTATAAAATCCAACAGTCCAAGTAACTCCACCAGAATAAAAAATCCCCAAATGATTGAAAGCATCAGATGAGTTTTTTTGAATTTCAGCTTTAGTTCATAAGATGGTCTTGAGGCTAAAATTTTTCTTAATGACTCATCCTTGATCTCATCTTTGAATTGATTATATAGAACAGACTTTGAAGTTCCTTGATTAAGTTTTTCAGATATTTCCGATTTTATTTTTTGTTCTGTCATGAATTTGGTGATTACACTTAACGGGTTTGCATTTGAAAGCAAGTAAGCACTTCTTTTTGATTAAGCGATAAACTACGCATTTTTTATAGCAGTGTTGTAAAACGTTTTTATTTATTCAGAAACTTATTATTCTTAGAATATAATTCCGAGCTTTTGACATTATCAAATTTAAAATAGATAGTGGTATCTAATTCCTAGCGCTTTATAATTATTGAGTTGCTACCATTTTTTTTAATCACTGTGTCTCCAACTTCAATGAATTCATAGAGATTCTGTTTTTCGTGAATATAATCTAATCGGGTTTTTATTCCGTCTTTTAAGAGTACAATAACATCTCGTCCGCCTTCTCTTAAGTAATACTTCTTTTTAACAATTCCACTATATGACTCTCTAAATGAATTTTCTACAAGATCATTAAAGAATTCTTCTTGTGAAACAACATTTTTAGTGAATAAATTAATCGTAGTTACAATTCCAAGTAGTAGCAAAATTAGAAAGATCGTAAATTTATGTTTTGACATGGTTTTCTTAAATTCTGACTAACATCAAATTTACTATAATTTTCCTACACAAAGATTTTACTCGTTATCTCAAGAAATCAACAGGATTTTCTTGTGTGGCCTATGTTCGTTAAGGCACATAGTTTACAAAGTTAAAGTCACATGCTTTACACTAGATTTTGACTTAGTCTAATTGATACTTGTTTTTCTCTTATTTTATTTTCTATAAACGCCAAATTTTATATTTAGCGTACTTAGTTAATACTCACAGACCTTTCGGTTTAACTCAAACGCCCTATGATTTTTATACATTGTTAACAGCATTTATTCAGTACTTATTTTGAAAAAATGAGTAAACCTTTCATTCGTATAGGGTTGACTTGATTTAATAAATAATAAAGCATTGTCAATTGTGAAAATTTCTCCACTTATTTCGTAATTAGGAAAATTTGGATATTTAAAAATAGTGTTCAAGTCATCAAAACTCATCAGTTTAAGGCCGTCTGATAGATATGAACTATTACTGTTACAAGCAACTATAGGGTTTTCAAATTCTCTCATTATATTTAAATCCTTATCTAATTGGAATTTTTCCCAAAAAATATGTTCTCCATTTTCAGAAAGCAATATAAAAGATTTTGGCCACCAAATATCTGGGCTAAATGTTTTTTCTCTAATTACGTTATCGTTATTAACAGAAAACTTGATAACCGATTTTTCTCTTACACTGGTGCTGTGATATAATTTGTTATTGTAAATATTAAACTCTACGTCTCCGTGAATCATCCAATTATAAAGGCCTACTTGTTCCCCTGTTAGTCCATCTAGAATATACATTGGAGAACTTCCAGACGTTGGGGGTCTCCTTGGGCAATATAATCTATAGTCATTTCCAACTTCAATTTTATGAACTCCCCAACCTCCGTATGCAACATCAAATCTGGTCGATTCTAGACTATTTAAATCTAATCGTGTTATTTTATCAACTCCTTTTTGACATAAGAATAAGTACTTTCCATCTGAACTCATATCCAAATCAGAGAAACGATGCTCTTTCAAGATGTGAGAATTTATTTCAACTTTTTCAGAGTTGTTATCCAAAATAATCAACCCATATTCTGTTGCATTGTTACTTGATGAATTTTCTCCGACTATTGAATATATTTTATTTCTTGTTTGGTCATAGATAGTTTTAGTTATAAAATGAGGTATTTTAAGGTATTTTCCAGCTTCAGTTTCTTCAATATTACTACCTGAAATTATATTATCATCATTCAAAGTCTTTACAATTACTTGGAATTTTTTAGTATCTGCTAGAGTAATATCAGTATCTTCATATTGAGTATTATTTATGTCAGATATTTCTACAATAGGTTCATAATCTTCTCTATAAATTAAGTAAGATTGAAAATCATCACCCAGATATTTACTCCAATTTAATTTAACAGCTCTGTCCGTTGGCTCTAATTGAAGTGAAATAACGTTAGATAGAATAACGGAATCTTTAGCTATAAAGTTAGGGTTGTTATCTATTGAAGCTTCAAAATATATTTTATGATTACCCTTAGATAAAGATTTTTCAAAATTACTTTCAAACTCATTGTTTATGTTTCCTTCAAAAATGACTCCATCTATATTACTAGACCATTTAATTTTTATTTTTGAAGTAGGAACTGGGTCGGTATTATCTATATACTCTATTTTTACATTACTTTTAAAAGAAGTTTGTAAACTGGGATTTTCAAAAATTCCTGAATTCCCTTCATTGTGATAAGTATAATCTCTTTCTTTTTCAGGAGAAGAAATAGAGACAGAGAAACGAGAAATATTTTCAATATTAATTAAATCAGTTTCTAAATCATTTTCATCAGATCCACAACTAAAAATTATAACAGATAAGAATATTAGAGATAGCAATTTTTTCATTTTATGTTTTTATTGTTGTTAACGTTTGGTTTAAGAATAGTTGCGTGGGTTAAACACCTAAAATAATAAGAATTGACCGAGCCTGTGGAAATTCCGCAGGAATTTCCAAGTAGGCTAGAACTAGCAATTATTTTTACACAGTGTTGGCAAATCGTTTTTTACCATTCATCTTTTTTACTTGATTTTACCGTTTTTTCAACGGAATCCATTGTTGATTTAATACTTTCCGTTACACCCTTATTCATTTCTTCAAAGGTAGGTCTGGTCATTTCTTGAAATTTCTTCCTCTTCTCTTTACCGATCATTGCTTTTTTCCAAAGTTCCTCAACGTAATTATTATAATTATCGATTTTATCTTGTTTTAATCCATTAAAATCTATCATATCAAAGACCATATCATATTGTTGTTCCAGATTGTAACCCGCTACTGGTTCAGGTGTTATGATATCAGTTAAAGTATAAATTATCCGATACTTGTTTTCCTTCACGTTTATTTCGATGGTATGGGTAAACTTAACTGTACTATATTCCTGCATAAATTTATTTTTAGGATATAATTCCTTCATTACATTTTTATATGAAGCTTCGTTAATTCCTTTAACAATTATATTTCCGGATTCTTTATCACTTAGTTGAACAACATTTAATGCTGAATTATAATTTAATGCAATCCATTTATTAATCGACGAAAATATTTCTGATTCTGTCTTCCCTTCCACATCAAAAATGCCTGTAATAGTTTTTTCTTCTGATTTATATTCTTGTGAGTAGCATTGAAAGGAAGTCATTGTAGTTGTGAAAACTGCAAAAATCAATATTAAATTTCTCATATATTTTGTTTAAATTCTGACTAACGTCAAATTTACTATAATTTTCCTACACTAAAATTTTACTCGTTATCTCAAGAAATTAACAAGTTTTTCTTGTGTGGGGAAT
>JBBSPS010000301.1:0-3969 GCA_038258655.1 Bacteroidia bacterium | reverse complement strand
TATCAATAGTAAGAAGGGTAGCACTCAACTTACTCAAAGCCGAAACAACTTTGAAAGTGGGTATTGCTGCCAAAAGAAAGGCTGCTGGTTGGAATAATGAGTATTTAGAAACTGTACTAAAATTATAATGCAATTGCCTTGATTTTACGGCCTCTATAAAATATATTTTTATATATTCGCCAACGATTATTTCTTTTACGGCTTTGTAATTAATTTTAATAAACAATAAATAAATAATTTATATTCCTATGAAATCAAAAAAACTTTCTTCGTTAATTGTAACAAGTATATTTTTTGTTGCAATTAATGTAAATGCGCAAACAACATGGAATCTTATTGGTAATAGCGGAACAACACCAGGTACTAATTTTGTTGGAACAACCGATGCAAAAGCATTGATATTTAAAACTACAAATGTGGAAAGAATGCAATTGTCAGCGGTAGGAAATCTTCGTATTGGCGCTCCGGTAGCTGGATTACCTGGGGCAAAATTATCTTTTAATGATGTGAATGATGTGGTTAATGGTACAGGAAATGATGGAATAACATGGTATAGTCCTACACCATTAAATTATGGAATTTATAAAACAGCAGGAAGCTTCACTGCGCCAAATTACCAGCAACTTCAGTTAAATTGGATTACAGGTATTGTTTTAAATCCTGGAACTGCTTATGGTAAAAGTTTTGTAGACATACAAGGAGGAGGATTAAGAGTAAGTTCAGGTAATGTTGGAATAGGAACGTTAACTCCAACTTTTGCAAAATTAGTGGTACAACCTAATAGCGCAATAAACAATACACCTGACTCGCAGACAGGGCTTTCTGTGGAAAAACAAACAACTGCAACAACAACAAGACGTTTATTTATGGTGCCGCACCTACAAGGCTGGGGATATAATCAACTTTCCCGTGACGGGGATTTTGGAATGTTTTGGGCAGATGCTATAGCCGGCGGCGGACAAAATAGTACTGCAGGTTTAGTTATTGCTCCTTTTGCTTTTCCCAATAACGGAATAAGGATTACTGCGTTGGGGAATGTTGGAATAGGAACAGCGTTAGATGTTAATCCTAGTAATTTTAGATTGAGTGTGGCAGCATTCAATACAGGATCTGGCATTTGGGTGCAAACACCAACAGGAGCAAGTTATGGAATAAAAACAGATGTTACAGATGATGCCACAAGGGCTTTTGTTATTACAAAAGCAGGAGTAGAAAATTTTAAAGTACTTGGTAATGGAAATGTTTATGCAAGACAAATAACCGTGCAATTAACTACATTTCCGGATTATGTATTTAAAAAGGATTATAAATTAAAATCTTTGTCTGAGGTGGAAAAATATATTAACACAAATGGACGTTTGCCAGAAACTCCAAGTGCAGATGAAATTGAATGTAAAGGTGGAAATTTAGGGGAATTAGTAAAATTGCAAATGAGAAAAATAGAAGAGCTAACACTTTATGTTATTGAGCAAAATAAACAAATCAATGAACAAAAACAACGCATTGAGGCATTAGAGGCAGACTAAATCAATAAGTAACAATGAATATTAAATGCTGTTTTAACTTAAAATGAAAAAATATATTCTATTAATCCCTTTAATTATAAACTTTCTATTCAACCACTTTTTATATGCACAGGATACTCTTGTTGTTAAAAAGAAAAATATTGTTTACATAATTCCTACGTCAATATTAGGTAATATGCTAGAAGTAAATGCAGTATCGCTTTTGATCGGTTATGATTATCGTTTAAACAAAAAGCAATTTATGGGTGTGTCTATTGGTGCAAATTGAAGAGTTATCACTGTATATTATAGAACAAAATAAACGTATTGAAGCGTTGGAGAAAAAATAGATCTTGAGAATAGATAATGTGAAACAATATCAAAAGGGTATTTAATTTAAATGTTAAAGTGTGTGTACTGTTTATATATTGCTGACTGGCATCATATAAACAGATGCAATAATAAACGCACACTGGCCATCCTTAGGGTATGATTATCAATTAAATAAAAAGCATCGTATTATGGAACGCGCATTAAAATTTTAAGATCGACTGTAATTTAAAATAAATGAAAAAAGCATATTGGATATTGCCCTTTATATTGGTTGTTTTGCGATGTGAAGCACAAAAAAGTGATACTGTTAAAAATAATAATTCCTTCAGTATAAAATATGACATTACCAGATTACTGCCTGATATGTTCGGAATGAAATATGGGTGTATTTGTTTTGGAATTGAAAAGAATTTCAATAAAAAAAATAGCTTGGGAATTGATTTGGGATATATAACAGATTATGGCGAAACGAAAAGTAATGGAATTGGGAACATTTCAGCAAAAAATGTAAAAGGATATTATTCAAATATAGAATATCGAAATTATTATAAATCAACAATAAGATATAAGTTTTACTATGGGATTAATTTTTTATATCAAAAAACAAAAACGGAAAGAGAAGAACTTAATGGCTTTAATCACTATTTTATAAACAGGGAAGTTTATGCATCGCATATTAAAACAGGCATAAAAATGCAGTTTTCCAATTTTATTTTTGACCCTGAAATTGGGTTAGGAATAAGATATATAAAAAGCTATACGATAGATAAAAAAGGCACCCCGGATGGCACTTACGAATTTCCATATAATAAAATTTATGATTATGGAGATAAATTATTTCCAAGTTTTAATTATAATTTAAAAATTGGTTGGTTATTTTAACTTAATCTAATAGAAATGAAAAAAAATATATTATTTCTCCTGATATTCTTATGGAGTAAAACATACGCAACAGTTATTTGGGCTCCGGGATATATTAATGTATATAATTATGGCTGTGATAATTCGGATAAATACCTTCAGGTAGGATTTCAAACATATGGTGAAACGAACAATGATTACTACCAAATGCAGAGAACCACTGATCCAAGTTGGTCAAGTGCTATAGAGGTTGGTGGACGAATAAATGGTTGCGGAACTTGTTCGGGAAGGAATTATAGCATATACGATTATGGTCCTTTTTTATCAAACACTACTTATTATTATCGTGTGCAGGCAGTATCCAACTTTGTTAATTTTTCTTATCATGATATAGGGCAATATACAAGTACTGCCCCTACTATAGTAAATTGGGTAAATCAGGTTACATCTTCTGTTGTAATTTCATCTACTCCTAACACAGAAAATTCATATTCATGGGGAGTCGAGAGCAGAAATATGCAAGGGGCTACAATCAGTCTTTCTCCAACCGAAATAACGAAAATATATGTTGAAGAAAATAATAATAAACTTAATTTCGCACTTGACCTTGGTTTATCAATGATAAATATTGATGTAAATATTGATAATGCAGGATATTTTAATTTATATACGGGCTCAGTTATTTCAAATTACATTTGGCAGAACTCTTCAAATTCTTTTATAGGTTTAGGGGAACATAATTTGAAGGTAAGATTTGCCGATTATGGAGGTGCCATTTACTATAGGGAGTATAGAGTATTTGTCGTTCCAATGTCGCAAGGATTTTATAAAGATAATTATTGTAATACAATGAGAGTTTGGAAAAAATCAAGTAGTTCGAATGGGATACCACTAATATTATCAGAAGGATTTGATGCATATAATACCAAACCAGAACAATATTACAGAGAAGCAGGAAAAGATTTATTCAATTGCTTATTAACTAAAGGTTTTGATATATATGTTATCAATTATAAATATAATTCACAGCATATTCGTAATAATGCTGCAATTTTTTCTTCCGCTATCAGGTATGTGTCATCCATTAACAATAACCTGCCTATAATTGCATCCGGTATTAGTATGGGAGGCATTATTAACCGTTATGCTTGTGCAAAAGCAGAGAATGATGGTAATCCATTACCGATAAGCAAATTTTTAACCTTAGATGCTCCACATCAAAGTGCAGTCATTGATAGTAAATTGCAAGATTATTTTAAAAGTAATGCAT
>JBBSPS010000300.1:0-3971 GCA_038258655.1 Bacteroidia bacterium | reverse complement strand
GTAAATAAAAGCATCAGAAGTTATAAAACATTTTTTTTCCTTACCGCTGTTAGGTACCAATGCCCTGTAATTGCTCCCACTTTTAATAACAACAATTCTTTTCCTATCACTTAGATCATACAGGCGAACTGTATCCGTGGCGCTGAAATTACTGATATCTAAATATGATTTTGACTGCAAACTATTTTGCGGTAAATAAATTACAAAACTATTTTTCCCTTCCAGATTAAATGTATGTGGGTATTTGATGTAAATATAAGATACTGTAGTTCTGTTGGATTGAAAATTAGGGTCCGCCACACTGGTATATTTAAAATCGGTATACGATGTTCCTAATGAAGATGCGGAAATAGTATAAATAAAACGATTGGATTCGTATCCTTTAAATAATGTGTCCGTAAGCTGCTGATAAACACCGGATGAGCCCTTGTAATTAATTGTGAGGTGATGGTCAGGTAAAGGCAAAGGTGTGGCTTGTAATAACCGTTGATCTTTTGAAGCACCAATAACAACAGTTTTAATTTTTGCTGAAGGGCCAAACGCATATACATTGGAGGTATTCAGCAAATTAGTATATTGATTGGTAATACCCATATTCATTACACTTGCATCAAACCAACCTTCTGAACGAACATAGCGGGCATCTGTACCACCAACGAGATTTGTTTCGCCATCAAAATAATTGGAATGAAATGATTGAACTTCCTCTTTGAAAAAATAATTATCAGGAGTGTATGAACTGAATGTGGTGTCTATTTCAGGAATCATACGATTGTTACTGATCGAGCTGTTCCATGTTAAAAAATATGCTGCCGTATCATTAATTAAACTGTAATATGGATTAGGAATGAAGGAGGTATTTTTATACAATAAGGAATCTAGGCTTCCATCATTTTTTTGCGCATAGAATTCAATATAATCGGAACCATTGAATACTCCATCGCTTTCACCTTGTACGTAAATGTATTGCTGAACCCCTTTATTAAATAATTGAAAGTTACGTGGATCTATGTTGTTAGGAATTCCGGCGGCGGCTAAAGTGATGGAATCAATACGGTAAACACCATTTTGAGCGATCTTTATTTTATAATATTTTTGGGAATAATTTATCCATTCATTGCCATAAGGTTGAGCTTTAAGGCTAATAAATGCAAGTGTCAACAAACATATAACAAGTAAATGTTTGATCATTTAGTTATTTTATTGATGTCCACTCTCAATGAAAACACATTGGAATATAATGCTACTGATTGATCGCCAATATCAGTTAGTGCATAATCAATAGATACCGCTTTAATACGAACACCAACGCCAATATTTGGTTGAAAGGTATTTACTTTTTTACCAACAGCATCTGTATATGATTGATAGTTACCAATACCTGCGCGCAAATAAATTAAATTCATATATGATGCTTCTAATCCGAAATGTGGATCCACACTCATGGCTTTACTTTTTATTAATACATTGCGTTTGCCGTCAAATGTCGCGTCGAAATTTACTTCGGCAAGTAATGATATTTTGGGAGTAAAATCGAATTTACGAGCAGCGCCTAATAATAATTTCGGAAGTGTAATCTCAACAGAATTACTTGGAATGTCGTTACCGGTAGCTAAAAAAACCGCTTTTGTCTGATCCGATAAATTATAACTCCATGCATTAAAAGTAGATGTTATATCACGTGCCATTGCAGCAAATTTCCATTTTTTGTAGTCGTATTGCGCGCCTGCATCCAGCCCAAAGCCCCATGCCCCGGCAAAATCGCCTACTCTTCTACGAATAATTTTTGCACTTGCTCCTACTCTTAAACCGGGAATTTTTATTTTTTTAGCGTAGGATACCAACATGGCGAAATCTGTCGCGGAAAAAGTAGTGATACGATTATAATCCACATTGCCATTGGCATCTATTAGTTCAGTCGTATTAGGAATATTATCAACTCCAAAACGAATAAGACTTACACCTAATACGCTTGAACTATCCAAACGGGTAGCAAACGCCGCATAATCGTATTTAGCTATACCCGCGAAATATTCACTATGCATCAATGCTCCCTGGTACTGATTGCCAATGCCCAATAATCCCGCAGGGTTCCAATAACCTGCGGTAACATCATTTACGGTTGTTATATAGGAATTGGACATACCCAAAGCCCTTGCACCTACGCCAATATTTAAAAATTCATTGCTATATTTAGGAGCCTGGGCAAAGCCATTGAACCAAAGACACAAAGCAATAACAAGTGATACAGTATTTTTTTTCATATTATTAAGATATAAAGTTAATTAATTCGGGGCAATTTACAACCTTTCTTAAACGAATTATTATTGTCTTTATTGTAAATCGCAAGAGTTTTACTTTGTTACTTTTGTAAAAAGACCAAGCGAATAGACAACAGAATGATGCTTAATAAAAAACTTCTTTCCGCATTCTTATTTTTTATTTTGCTGACTATTTACAGTTTGCGTATTCCATTTTTTTGGGATGGCACTTTTGTTTCCGCATTCGCATGTAAATTATATGATGGCACTTACAACCTTTTTAACCTTCCTCCTATTCCTGACAACAACACCATTTTTCCCGTCTTCAGTGTATATTTATTTATAATTTGGAAACTTTTTACAAAATCACTTATTGTTTCACATCTTGCTATGCTACCTTTTTTGCTGGGTATTTGTTATGAATTTTATATACTTTCCAAAAAATTTCTACAAGGGCAATTTATTTTATTTGCTTTGTTATTATTGATCTTAGAGCCTACTTTTATAACACAAAGTATAGTAATGTCTTACGATATTATTTTGTTGTATCTGTTTTTATTGCTGCTCAATCGACTTTTACAAGAACAGTACAAAATATATTTTTTGCTGATCCCTGTTCTTGCTTTATATAGTGTTAGAGGAACTTTCTTGGCCCTTTCATTAGCTATCATCCAATTTATTTTAGAGTGTCCAAAAAATAAATACAGGTCGTTCTTTATTGTATTAAAAAACAATTTTTTAAGTTTTGTTTTCATAAGCTGGTTTGTTTTCTATAAACTTCGAATAAGCGGAAACCCTACTTCACCATCCTACGGAAATCCTCATGAGCAAATCGTTTCATTGTCAATGATGTTGCGTCAATTTATTTTTATTGTATGGAAAATAGTTGATTTCGGCAGAATCGTATTATGGTTGTTTTTTATAATCGGCTTATTTGTTATTTATAAAAAGAAGAACAATTTAGGAGATCTAAAACTTCTAATCCTTATTATTTTTGTGCCTTTATTTGTTACTTCAACTTTTATGATACCTTTCTCAAACCCGATATCACATCGGTATTTTATGTTCACTTATCTTTCATTAATTATTGGTGTATCTTATATTTTACAGCAGATCAGCAACAAAAAAGTAATTTATTTATGGATGTTTATACTTTCCATAGTTTCAATCACAGGAAACTTTTGGCTCTACCCGGAACGCTATGGAAATGGCTGGGATTCTTCTTTAAAAGTACTTCCCTATTTTCAATTAAAAGAAGAAATGGATGATTACATTCAACAAAATAATATAGCTGCTAATGAGGTGGGGACACAATTCCCTTTAGTAGCTGATAAACGTTTTTCACATCTTTCAGACAACTCATACCAATATATAAATGTATGGCAAGGACCTTTGGAAAACTATCCTTATTTTTTACAAACCAATATTATTAATACAGATATACCCGAGCAAATTGAAGCAGTAAAAAAAAACTGGATTTTATTAAAAACATTACGATCAGGAGAAGTGTATATTTCTCTATATATGAATAGTCCAAGGTAATTAATACCAATACTTGGTATATATTAGATTAGTCCATTGCTCCCCTCTCCTTTGGAGCTACTGTTTACCCACAAGTATTTCTTGTGCGATAAGCCATCCTTCAAGCATATGATAAAATTTCACTAACCCTTTTTGCAATGTTATTACCCCTGGATCACGCTGTGTTTT
>JBBSPS010000299.1:0-3994 GCA_038258655.1 Bacteroidia bacterium | reverse complement strand
CTTCGGCGAAGGGGGTGTAAAGAACCTAACCCTGTTTACACAATATGCTTTATACTACCATATGAAAGATCATAAACTCCTTGATCAGAATATTTAAGCATTTCATTTGTAAGTTTCTTGTATTCTTTTTCTCTTAATTCATATAAAGCTGGATAAACTAATTTCTTAAAAACTATATATTCTGGTAGAATCTCATTATCTTCAACATAATATAATTTATTGAGTTCTATTTTCAATTTATCGAATATAAAAATTGAACCACCTGTTAAAAAGTTATAAATTGATGAGAAGAAAAAGTATTCTTCATTAGTATAATATTTCTTTTTAAATTTTTCCCTAAATGTGTCATTATCTTTATTGGCGCTTGAACTTTGTTGTCCAAATTGAATCTCTCCAAGAGTTAATTTTGGATGATCAAGACCTTTTTTATCCTTAAATATTATATTTCCATCCTTATATTCAATTGCAATAGCTATAGAAAATTTTAAGAGTATCTTGAGGATTTCATTCTCTTTTTCATATAAAATATCATTTTGAGAAATTCTCAATTCTGTTTCAAAGAAGATATTTCTAAAATATAAAAGTGTAAATGAAAGGGTTCTTAAATTTGAAGAATTGCTTGTAAAGAATTCTAAAATGTATTCCTTATGAGTAGAAAGAAATTTTAAATAAGTTGGGAATGCTGAGAATTTCAATTTTATTAAACTAACAAAAGACTCATTCAAATCTGGAATAAATTCTATTGTATTTCCAATGACCTTTTCTTTTAACTCAATAAACTTTTTATTTTCTATTTTATTTGCATAGGCAATAATTATAACTTTTACATTTTCATTTTCAACTAATGTATTTATAAATCCAATAAATTCTTCAAGTTTTAAATTTTCACTTAATCTTTCTAGATCATCAAAACAAATTACAAGTTCAGAAAAATTAATCCAATCACCCTTATCAATTTCTAATTCTAAATCACTTCCCAGATTTTTAAGGTTAAGCACGCCTTTAATTAATACTTTGGCTAATTGAGTGCCTAGTTTTATTTTTTTATCCTTGAAAATTGGATAAAGAGATAGTAAAATTTCAGTTTGAATTTCTTCAATAGATTTTAAGCCAAAAAGTGAAACTAAAATCGGTCTATATTTTTTATTATTTTTGTCACATGTTGATATTTCCTTGATATTATTTTCTAGAACTGTTTTGTAATAATATGTTTTACCAATACCCCACTCACCAGTTATCATTAAGGCATAGTTAGTTTCGTTTGTTAAATAGAAATTTACAATCTCGTATAGTTGTTGCATATTATTTTGAATTAAATATAATAGTATTCTAGTCTTTTTATTAAATTTATTTCTAAACCCTATTAAAATATTCTTGACGGTAATTTAAATTAATATAAATATTCAAATTTTACTTTCTTGCGATTTGATAATACCGACGAATGGAATATTTCATTTATCAAAAATCAACAATCAGATACCACTAATCGATAGGCCACCATTTTTAAGGGTTTTTCTTTATCCCTAATATCTGAAAGGAACAAATACACTCCACGCGATTCCGTATACTCAGGCAAGTCAAGAATCAAATCCGGGTAACCATCACCGTTCATATCACCAGCCCATAATAAGCGCGGGCTCGTATATTCCAGGGTTTTTAATTGAATGATGGTGAAGGGTTCTTTTCCATCTTCTCTAAGCGCGAGGCTATAGCCGGTTATCATGTTATCAGCCAATTCATTTTCTGTTTTATTATTTATTTCATTCAGTGGTATAGTTACACCTTTTTCATTCACGTAATTTCCGGTAGGAAGCAAATTATAAATCTTTTTGTTTAAAGAAAACAGGAGTGAATGCCCGGGAAAAAGAAATTTATCTGTCATCGCAGTAACAGGGGATTCCATTAATTTGTCAAATCCCGATAGTAATAATAATGCATCCCTGTCCGTGCTGATATTGATGGCTGAATCACCTGTACATTCATCCATTATACAAATCATTTTCAAATCCGCGACTGCTGTTTTCCAGCTATTTTTATTTTCATCATAATATAATTCGTGCCAGTTTGTAGTGGTTAATTTTTCAGGATAACCATCCGTTTTGCGGTAAAAAGCAGGCAATAGAATTTCAATTTTTGATTGATTTGTATCTCTGATCAAAGTGTTAGAATGTAAGATTTCTGTTGCATAGGATTTTGTGGCAGGTAAATCTTTATTCATACTGGTTGATTCTTTTTTCCCACTTTTTTCTATTATCATTTCTTCTGTCGCATCTGAAAAATTAATTATTCCTGTTTGCGCAGCCGTTATTTTAATATTTGCATGGAGATTCTCTACGCCATAATTTTTTGTACTTGAAATATATTCTTTGAAAAGATAATCGCCTTCTATATTTTTTTCAAATATTATTGAAATAGATGATTGAGCGCTATTGCTGCCCAAAGTGTAAGAGATGGATAATTCATTATCGAATAAGGAAATATAATTACTGCCTGAAGCGCCCAGCATATCTTTACTCATCAACAAGTTTGCATTTTCTGCAATTTGAATCAGCTTGTTTTTTGATTTATGCAAAATGACCAGGTTTTCATTTTCATCCTGTTCCGTGCTTGCAAGTTGCAGCAAAATATCTCCCGCGTCTTGCGACAAACCCGGGCCGGAAGTATCAATAAGAATATAGCCTTTTAAAAATGGAGTGAATTGAGCGGATTGAATTTGCGCATATATTATTATAGAATAAAAAAGAAAAAATAATGTTGAAAATAATTTTGCTTTCATCTTTTTAAAATTTATAAATCTCACCACTTCAATATACTAACTTTTATACAACGAACGAAATTTTTAAGGCTGAATTAATTTTCTTTTCAAAGAATATGTATGAGCTAACCGATCGGCTCTAACTGATCAATATTCCCGAAACCAGTCGAATTAAACGCTGCGTTGCTATTGGGCATTTCATTACTGAGCACCACTTTTGCTTTATTGTTGGGATCATATTTTACAGTAATAGTTGCACCAATTGGATACATATTCAATTGTGCTAATGCAATCATTTGTTTGATTCGGGCTGGCCAAATAGTACCATCAGTTCCATGTACATTCACATCAATCAACATTTCATAATACTGGTAAGTGCCCATTTTTAAATTGATACCTGATTGTTGAAAATTAGTAATTGTAGCCAAAGCGGGGATGCCATTTGGAAGGTCGGGTGGCTTGAGTCTTTTGCCGGCAACTTTTGACATCATATACACGAAACCCAGCACTAAAATAATAAATAAAGTTACCGAAATAATTAATCCATATTTGCCTAAAGAATAGGCTGCTAAAGGAAGGAAGAAAGAAGCAACGCCGATCCCTATAAATCCTGCAATGAAATAAAGTAAAAATTTCTTTACCATGTATTGTGTTTTGGATTTTTAAAAAATGGAAACCAATCATTGTTTAGCCAGGCATTGAAAAAGTTGAAATTTTATTTGTTTTTTTATAAAGTTCATGTTGGCGGTTAGTTGCCCCCTTTTTCTTTTCTCACTACAGTTCATAGATACCCGCTTCATACACTTAATTTTTCTTCGTAGCAACCCGGACTATAAATTATAATCGCGAGGGCGGGGTAATTATACATTTATTCTGCCTAAATATATGTCAACAAGTTTATTTATTTCTTCATCCATAAGGGATTTTGTTTTATCCATCTGCACTTCGAAATGTCTACCAAGTGTAAAAGTGATATGTCCATATACATAAGACAAGAACATAATGTTGAAATAACTATTCAGTACAAAACCATATTTGATCGAATAGATTATTGTAATAACAAAAGCAAGGATTAAGAATAAAGGAATCAATGAGAGTAAACAACCCAAATTTGCAAACACTATACCAAGAAGCAGCCACCAGTTGTGAAAATAAAGGGTAGTATAAAGCATATTGTGTAAACAGGGTTAGGTTCTTTACACCCCCTTCGCCGAAGTGGAGCGTAGCGGAACGGAGGCG
>JBBSPS010000298.1:0-3997 GCA_038258655.1 Bacteroidia bacterium | reverse complement strand
TGGCCAGTTTTAAACTGCTCTAAGGCTTTCTTTTTGAGTGCCTCATACTCTTCGTTCTTTTCTTTCATGGTTCTGTGGTTATTTAAAGTTAAGTTTTATTCTTATTCTTTAAATAGCACAGTTCATTTTACACCCTCGTTTTCAAAACAATAAAATTATTAATTGCATCTGAAAAAAATACATATTTTTCTGAAAGTGATATGTATGAATGATTTTTACTGTTGATTTACAGGAAGGATTATGTGAAATGCTGCACCTTCGTTTTCTTTTGCTTCGCAAAATATTATTCCATTATGATTTTCTACCATTTTTTTGCTGATTGTTAAACCAATGCCGGTGCCGGTATATTCGGATTTTGCATAAAGACGCTGAAAAATAATAAAAATTTGCTCACCATATTTCTGTTCGAAGCCAACCCCATTGTCTTTAAAAATTATTTCATAATATACCTTCGCTTCTTTATGAATGGTAAGTTCCGGATGCTTATTAATTTCTTTTACTGAAAGCCTGCGTGAGGTAATACTGATCAAAGGAGGCACATTTTGCTTTGAAAATTTAAGCGCATTGCTAATGAGATTGTAAAAAAGCTGGTTCATTTGTAATGGTATCGCTTCAATAACAGGAAGAATATCGTTTTTTATTTGGGCATACTTTTCTTGGATTAGTAATTCAAAATCATTTAACACATTTTTAAGGACTCCATTTAAATCTGTTTGCTCAAATAATTTTTCGTGATTGACCAGGCGGGAATAATTGAGCAGGTCCTGTATCAATTTTGTCATTCGGGATGATGAACTTTCAATTCTATCGAGATAGAGTTTTACATCGTCTGATAATTCATTTCTATGTTTTTCCTGCAACCGGGTTGAAAATGTAACAATTTTTCGCAATGGTTCCTGTAAATCGTGACTTGCAATATAGGAGAATGATGCGAGTTCTTTGTTCATTTTTTCAAGGTCTTCATTTTTCTTCTCAACATCCAACGTCATTTTTACTAGCTCCGTAATTTCTTTGGTAATACTAAGCACCCCAATAATATCGTTATTTGTATCACGCAAGGGGACTACAAAAATTTCTCCCCAACCGGACTGGTTTTTAAATTGAACTTTCGGATAATGCAAAGTTTTCCCCTCCTCCATTACTTCCTTTATTGAATTTACCCAGTTTTCATTATTATATTCATGAAAAATTTCGAAGGTATGTTTACCAATTACCTGTTCTTTTTTAAGCTTATTATGCTCCTCGCTTTTTTTGTTCCAAGTAGTAATATTCATATTTTTATCATACGCAAGGATCATTAATGGACTACTTTCAATGAGCAATTCGGCAAATGCTTTTTGGTTGGCGAGTTCCATATTTATTTTCTCGAGTTCTATATTTTGCCCAGTTACTTTTAGGGAGTGCTCCTTAATCGCTTCTTCGTTAATTTTTTGTTCAGTGAGATCGCGGGTAAGTTTTGAAAAACCTATAAAATTATTAGTTTCATCTGTAAGCGCAGTGATAAGGACACTTGCCCAAAATTTGCTTCCATCTTTACGTACCCGCCATCCTTCGTAAATAACTTTTTTACTTTGTTTAGCTTCACTGAGAATTGTTTCAGGAACGCGATCCGCTTGATCCTCTTCTGTATAAAAAACAGAGAAATTTTTTCCAATTATTTCAGCTTCACTATATCCTTTAATTTTTTCTGCTCCTTTATTCCAGTCCTCTATATTTCCCTGAGTATTTAAAAATATAATGGCGTAATCTTCTATTTGTTCAACCATCAAATGATGACGCATTTCGCTCTGCTGTAATTTAGATTTAATTCGTACTGTTTCAGTAATATCCTGTGAAGTACCCGATAGGCGGACCGGTTTTTTTTTATCATCAAGAGTAACCTTGCCTTTGCTTTGCACTGTGCGAACTGAACCGTCAGACCAAACCAAACGGTGAATCAAATTGTAAGGCTTATGACTATGAAGAGCATTTTCCACCGTTTGGTTTACAAACTCACGGTCATCAGGATGAATAATATTCAGATAATTCTCATAATTGTTTTCAAATTTATCTCGGGTTTGTCCAAAGATTTTATATAATTCATCCGTCCACGTAATTTTATTATCATTAATATTCCATTCCCAACTGCCAATATTTGCGAGGCCTTGTGCTTCTATAAGTTGAGAATTTGCTTTTTCAAGCGCAATCCTGCCAAATACGGATTCCGTTACTTCACGGATGGTAAGCATTGTGCCACAAAATTCATTTTCTTTTTTTAAGGGAATATAATAGATGTCAAAATATCTTTCTTCGGTTTCCGATTTTACATTCTTTCTATAAATAAATTCTCCTTTAAGTGCAGCACTTGTGTAGGCCCAATCTGGTTTTGATTTGGTAGTTGGATCTATTTCTTCGAGGGATTTGCCCTCTATTCCATCGGGAAAATACGGAGCAAAAAGTTTTTTTGCAGTTTCATTAAGTGAAGTTACACGCTCATTTTTGTCAATCACCATAATGGAGTCAACAGAGGAATCTAAAAGTGTTTGCGCAAATAAATTGCGTTCATTTAATTCTACAGTATGGTCTTTTACCTTTTGTTCTAATTCCGTAGCAATTTTTTTTTGATCATCAATATCGGTAGAAGTACCTAACCATTTAATAATCTTTTTTTCTTTATCTCTTACAGGCACCGCCCTTGCTAAAAACCACCTATAAGTTCTAGGGGGGGGTATGTTTCTAAGTCTGAATTCAATCTGAAACGGTTCTCCTGATTTTAAGGAAGAGGTAAATGTTTCACGGCAAGCTTGTTCATCATCCGGGTGTATTAGTATAAATTTGTTTTCATCACCATAGCCTTCTTCCACTCCTGTATATTTATACCATTGTTTATTGAAATAATCTACATATCCATCAGTCCGCATTGTCCATACTATTTGGGGCACCATGTCCGCAATCTGCCGAAATCGTTCCTCACTTTGTTTAATAGTTTCTTCTGATGTTTTTTGCTCAGTAACGTCCATAACAGTACCATACATCCTTGTGGGTTCCTGCTTTTCATTGTGTACTATTTTACCGTATACCCTAAGCCAATGAATGGATCTGTCCTTCCAAATACTTCTTGCTTCATATATAAGGGAACCTTTTGAATAAGAATCCGCAACCGCTTTATCACGTATTGCTTTATCATCGGGGTGAAATGTATCAATCAAATCTTGATGAGTTGCATCCGGCTTATCGTTAAATCCGAAAATAGCAAGAAGACGTGGTGAACTTACAAATTGTTGGTTGGCCAGATCCCAGTCAAAAGTCCCTAATTCAGCAGCATCAAGAGCCAAGCGGGCACGCATTTCAATATCTTCAATCTTCTTTCTCGCCTTTACCTGCTCCGTAATATCGATCAGTGTGTTTACAGCCCCTATTAGTTTACCGCTGGTATCATATATAGGTTGCGGGTGTGGAATTATATTACGTCTCTCTCCATCAGGTCTTTCTATGATAATTTCCGGGTTAATAATACGCCCTTCCTTTAATGCTATCGCCATGGGACATTCGGCTAAGGGTAATGGCGTTCCATCTGTCTTAAAAATTTTCCAGGACCCGCACCATAATTCTTTCCCTATTTCTGGTGCTCGTCCCCAGAGCTCAACAGCGGCTTTATTATATACCAGAACATATCCATCTGCATCACACCTGTATATCGCAACAGGCAAGCCCTCTATAAGCTCACTCTGATAGACATTGTGCTCGGTGTAGTAAGTCTCGGATGGGGTATTATTTTTTTCTGATAATTTCACTTTGTTAAAAATGATGTCCAAAGCTAAATAAAATAATTCTGTTGAAAAAAGAATTACATTAATTTTAAACTACTATACAGAAATGACTGGAGTTTCCTTAATTTCCCTCCTATACTAATCTAAAACTAAGTATTATCAGGCTTTTGCCCCAGTTTAGAAGTGTAATGGGATATTTTTTTTCAAAAAAACAAGATTCCTTAAAAAAGTTCCGTCCAAAATGTGCA
>JBBSPS010000297.1:0-4047 GCA_038258655.1 Bacteroidia bacterium | reverse complement strand
GTGAATATAAAGTTTGCCCTTGCTCCACTTTATGCAATATGTAACTGGATGTATCTTTCGTTTCTGAAACAATGAACCTAACTTTTTCAATTGAAATTCTCAGTACCTGGCCTGGTTTTATTCCATCAATGGCGCTTGGGTTGTCAATTAAAATATCATTTACATCTTTTCCATAAAATTTAGCGATGGCAAAAAGTGTTTGTCCTTTTTCAACTGTATGCAAATAATATTTGACCTCACCAATGGTAGCAGAACTGCGGGTTTTATGAATGTTTGTTGATTCCTGGGCGTATGCAGAAGTACAAAGTACATAGTACAAAGTACAAAGAATTAAAATTGGGTGTAGGTTCCAATTTATAATTTTTAATTTATAATTTTTAATTTTCAAAATTATTCCCATTCAATAGTTGCAGGTGGTTTAGAGCTGATATCGTACACCACACGGTTAATGCCTTTTACTTTATTGATTATTTCGTTGGATACTTTTCCTAAAAATTCGTAAGGTAAGTGGCACCAATCCGCTGTCATCCCATCAGTGCTTGTAACAGCGCGCAAAGCCACCGCGTTTTCATACGTTCGTTCATCACCCATCACACCAACCGATTGTACCGGTAAAAAAATTGCTCCCGCCTGCCACACCTCTTTATACAAATCAGATGCTTTCAGATTATCAATAAATATTGCGTCTACCTCCTGTAATATTCGTATTTTTTCAGGAGTGATATCGCCTAATATTCGTATGGCAAGGCCTGGGCCAGGAAAAGGATGACGATTTAAAATAGCGGCATCAATACCGAGTGTTTTACCCACCCGGCGAACTTCATCTTTAAATAAAGTATTTAGAGGCTCTACAATTTTAAGTTTCATAAAGTCAGGTAAGCCGCCAACATTATGATGTGATTTGATTGTAGCAGAAGGGCCATTTACGGATATCGATTCAATAACATCAGGATAAATGGTTCCTTGTGCAAGCCATTTTACATCTTTTATTTGTTTTGATTCATCATCAAATACATCAATAAATACTTTACCGATGGCTTTCCGTTTTTTTTCAGGATCGCTCACACCTGCAAGTTCTTTATAAAAACGATCTTTCGCGTTCACGCCTTTTACATTCAATCCTATGTGTTTGTATGATTTCAGCACATTTTCAAATTCATTTTTACGCAATAAACCATTATCGACAAAAATGCAGTATAAATTTTTTTCAATTGCTTTGTGCAGTAATATCGCGGCAACACTTGAATCGACTCCGCCACTCAAACCCAGTACCACTTTATCATTCCCGATTTTTTGTTTCAATTCACTTACAGTTGTTTCCACAAACGAATCAGGCGTCCAGTTTTGTGAACAGCCACAAATAGTTACAACAAAATTTTTAAGTAATGTGCCTCCTTCGGTTGAATGGTAGACTTCCGGATGAAATTGAATTCCATACGTATTTTCATTTGCTATTTTATAACCCGCGAATTTTACATCTTTTGTGCTCGATATAATTTCATAATCTTCCGGTATTTTAGTGATGGTATCAGCATGGCTCATCCACACTTGTGAATTATGGCTTAGCCCGCTGAATAATTCGCTATCGTTATTTATGAAAGACAAATTTGCACGTCCATATTCCCTGTGTTTAGAAGGTAATACCTCGCCTCCAAATTGTTTGGCCATTAATTGAGCTCCATAACAAACACCCAGCAATGGTAATTTTCCTTTAATTGTTGATAGATCAGGGTTTGGTGATCTTGGGTCACGCACTGAAAAAGGGCTTCCCGAAAGTATCACACCTTTTATATTCGCAGTAATTTCAGGAATTTTATGGAAAGGATGAATCTCGCAATACACATTAAGTTCTCTTACTCTTCTTGCTATCAGCTGTGTATATTGAGAACCAAAATCGAGAATTAAAATTGTTTCTTGCATGAAGGCAAATATACAAAAGTTATAAGTTGTAAGTTATGAATTATGAGTTATAAGTGGATTTTACACTGTTTAAAACTACAAACTCAGAACTACTAACAACGAACTATAATATAAAAAGAGCGGCAATAATCATAATGATAATAATAATGAGGTATTGCCATACATCCGGGAAGTAGGTCTTAACGAGTTGCCATATATTTTTATTTTCTTCCATTATTAATTGAAATGAGTTTGAACAGCCTTTAAAAATTCATCAAAAAGGATATTGTTTCCTGCTACTAACTCTTTCCCAAAAATATAATTCTCTCCACCATTAAAATCGGTTACTCTGCCGCCTGCCTGTTGAACAATAAATGTGCCTGCCGCTACATCCCAAGGTTGTAAACCATATTCATAAAATCCTTCGAACCGTCCACAGGCTACATAGGCCAAGTCTGTGGCAGCGGAGCCTATTCTGCGTAAGCCATGTGTATTTTTCATAAAATAATTGAACAGGTCCATGTATTCTTTCATACGCTCGAAATCATGATAAGGAAAACCCGTGGCGATCAATGAATCCGCTAATGTAAGAGCTTTGGAAACATGTATTTCTTTTCCGTTCAAATAAGCTTTACTGTTTTCCCAGGCATAAAAGCATTCATCAAAATTTATTTCGTAGATCACACCAAGCACCAATACCTTGTTACGTACCAATCCAATACTAACAGCAAAGCAGGGGAGGCCATGAATAAAATTTGTCGTTCCATCAAGTGGATCAATGATCCAATTATATACATCTCCTTTTTTTATTGAAGTGCCTTCTTCGGCAATAAAACCGGCTTCAGGAAGTAATATAGAAAGCGCTTCCACTATTTTCTTTTCAGCAGATTTATCTACATAAGAAACAAAATCGTTTTTTCCTTTTACTTCTATATGATCAGTTGAAAATTTAATACGTTCAGATCTTATAAAGGAACCAACCTGTTTAGATACTGTACATACATTCTGGCAAAGTGTTTGTAAGTCAATTTTCATTATTACAAATTTACAATTAAAAATTTCAACATTCTATAAGAAAAAAAATCAGTATTTTTGAGCTGTATCTATGAAAAAGACTACATCTTACAATTATTTTTCTACCAAACAATTTAACAGCATTATCATAATGTTGCTGATGGTGTTTAATTCATTGGAGATAATTGCGCAAGCTCCTGTTTTTACTGTAAGAGTAAAACTTTCTATTGTTGATGGCGATGTGAAAAATGCTGTGATCACCATTACTAAAAATGGGGCACCTTTTAAAGTAATTGATCCAAATAAAGGAAAATATACTGTGGATCTGGATCTGGGTGCTGAATATTTATTTACCTCTACCAAAATGGGATATGTTACAAAAAGTGTGGTAGTGGATACACATGTTCCTAATGGGAGAGAGAAAGAGGAATTCAATAAATTTCTTGTGGAGGTGGAACTTACTAAACAGCCAAAAGATCAGGAAATTTCATATTCTCAGCCTGTGGGAAGAATAAAGTATACAAATGAATCAGGGGATTTTGATTTTGATAAAGATTATACCGCTACAGCAAAAGAGATGCAGAAAAAAGCGGAAGCTAATCCGATACCGAAACCAAAGCCTCCAACACCAAACCCTCGTCCTACCTATACACCACCTGTACAGCCTACATTAGGGCCAAGCAAACCAATTCCTATTGCTGTAAAACAACCTGAATATACTCATGAACCGGAAAAGAAAAAACCGGCTGTGGTGGTGCCTGATATTCCTTTAAAACCTATTGTGAAAAATAAAATAGAAAGAACATTTCAGGAGGACCGCAAAAAAACCACTATAATTACTGTTACCATTGATGGAGTGGATTATGTTTACAAAAAAGAAGAATACGCCTGGGGGGGGCTTTATTATTCTAAAGATGGAAAATACATTACCGAAGGAACCTATGATAAAGAAACAGAATAATTTCAGTGAATAGTTAGTCGTCCATCAAAAACTCCTACATCCTTACGATATCAACAATTTAAGTTAAAAAATTGTAAACTACTATACACTTTTTGTTAGATTGTATTTATGATAACCTTCGGAATGCACTAACATATTACATTTAAGCTGATTTTCAATATACTCAATCAAGT
>JBBSPS010000296.1:0-4125 GCA_038258655.1 Bacteroidia bacterium | reverse complement strand
TAGGTCTGCGAAAGACTTTAAATGACTTTGTTTTATCATACTGCAAAAATAAAAAAACAAATAGTTGTAAGTATCAATGATATCAATACTTACAAACAAATTTTCTCTTTAAACTTAATGAATACACCTTGCAGTGTTCTCATATCATACATTTTTTAAAATCGGCTTTCTACAAATTTAACAAAGAACGCGCATGTTAATAAGTTGATTGTATTTTTTCTTGTTATTACCGATTATATTTTTTTTCTTTAGCGCCGTTTAACTTTAAATACTACATAAATGAAAACAAAAAAAATACTGTTTACAATCATGCTCATATTGTTCCAAGTCGCGTTATTTGCGCAGAGCAGAGCAATCAAAGGAACCGTTAAGGATTCCAAAACCAATGAAACACTTCCCGGAGTAACAGTTTTAGTTGAAGGTACAACTACCGCAACTACTACAGATGCAAAAGGGGAATACACAATTAATGTTGAAGGGGAGGGAAAGAAATTAATTATTTCTTCAGTAGGATACATTACACAAACTGTACCTGCGGATAAAGATGTAATTGATATTGCTTTTGCTGTTAATACTACATTATTAAAAGAAACAGTAGTTACAGCATTAGGAGTATCGAAGGAGAAGAAGTCACTTGGATATGCAATATCCGAAGTAAAAGGTGATGAGCTTGCTAAATCAGGTGAACAAAATGTAATTCAGGGATTAGCATCTAAAGCTGCCGGTATTCAGGTAACTGGTTCCGGAGGGACCCCAGGCGCTTCCAGTAAAATTACTATTCGTGGTAATTCCACTTTTACGGGTGAAAATCAGCCTTTAATTGTTGTTGACGGTTCACCAATTGACAATGGAACAAATACTGTTAATTCAGGCGATAACCCATTTAATGCAAATTTGAATGGTGTTAACAATTCAAACAGGGCATTGGATATTAATCCGGATGATATTGAATCTGTAACAATACTTAAAGGGCCGGCTGCAGCTGCGCTTTATGGTGCACGCGCTGGTGCAGGTGCTATTTTATATACTACAAAAAAGGGGAAGTATAAAAAGGGGCTGGGTGTAACTTATGGCTCAAGTGTTGAAATGCAGTGGGTAAATAAATTACCTGAAACTCAGAATAAATATGCTCAGGGAGACTGGGTAGGAGGGGTTCCTAAATATCAAACCGCTGATCCCGGACCTGATAATGTATATGGAACAGGTGATGATGTGAGTGGTGGTACACCAAGATCTTGGGGGCCAACAATAGCAAGTCTTGGAATGCAATCTCATGATAATGCCAAATCATTTTTTCAAAGAGGCACCACGTATACTAATAATCTATCGATTGATGGTGGTACAGATAAAACCATGTATCGACTTTCTCTTGGCAATGTTAATAATAAAGGGATAGTTCCAAATACTTATTTGAAACGTAACACCATCCGTTTAAATGCAGAGCATAAGTTAAGTGATAAATTGACTTCCGGTATTTCTATTAGTTATGCAAATACTCGTAGTCAATTACCTCAAAATGGAAGCAATCTTGCAGGAGTAATGCTGGGGTTACTTCGCGCACCGGCAAGTTATGATATAACCGATTATAAATACAGTAACGGTTTTAATAAAACTTACAATGCGGCTTATGATAATCCTTTATATACCGCTAATGAAAATCCATTTAATCAAAATGTAAACCGTGTATATGGTAATACATATTTGAATTATCACCCATTAACTTGGTTGGATGTAACTTATCGATTAGGGTTGGATAATTATTCTGACTACAGCCGCCAGGTATATGCGGTATCTTCAAATGGTAATGATGGTGGTGATAGAAGTGGTCAAATCAATTATAATACATTGAATAGCATGACTATCAATTCTGATCTTTTACTAACAGCTAGAAAAAATTTCGGGGACAATATTCACTCTTCCTTAACAGTTGGAAATAATATTTTCCACTCTGATTATAAAAGCGTTTTCGCTAGAGGAAATACCTTATCAGTTCCCGAATTTTACAACATTTCTAATGCCTCCACTCGTTATTCCAATAATGGACAAACAACCAGAAGAACCTATGCGGGCTTTTTTGATGCAGCAGTTGATTACAAAAGCATGGTATTTTTGGGAGTAACAGGCCGTAATGAATGGTCATCCACTTTTGGTAGTAAAAAGAATAATTTTTATTATCCAGGTGTAAATATGGCTATTATAATTTCCGAAATGTTAAAATTTCCGAAATGGTTTTCGTTTGCTAAAGTTAGAGCTGCTTACGCTGAATCAGGTATATCACCTAGCCCCTATAGTTCAAAAACGTATTATGGAACACCTATTTATACAGATGGGTTTACAAATGGTTTAACATTTCCATATTTAGGAAACAATGGATATGCAATTAGTAATTCAATTGGTAGCACAGCTCTTAAACCGGAAAGGGTAAAAGGGCAAGAATATGGTGTTGATTTAAGGTTTTTCGAAGGACGTTTAAATTTAGATGTTACATATTACTCTCAAAAAACTATTGACATTTTGGTGGCTCGCCCTGTCGCTCCATCAAGTGGTTTTTCATCATTGTTTTCGAATTCCGGACAAATGTCCAATAAAGGATGGGAAATTATGTTGACAGGAACACCGGTAGAACGCAAAAATTTCCGTTGGGATATTGGTGTTAATTGGGCAAAAAATACCTCAAAAGTATTAAGCTTAGCCGAAGGTGTAAAAGAAGTAAGCATTGAAAGTGCATTTACATCAATCGGATCATACGCAATTGTTGGTCAGCCTTACGGTGCATTTTATGGTTCAAAATGGCAACGCAATGCAGATGGTAAATTAATTATTGGTGCAAATGGATTACCTGTTGTAGATCCAATAAGTCAAAATTTAGGTAATCCTTACCCGGATTGGTTAGCCGGAATACGCAATACACTTACTTATAAAAAAATCAGCTTCTCTTTTTTGTGGGACATACGTAAAGGCGGTAAAATATACAATGGAACCAATATGCGCATGAACAACGTTGGTACTTCTAAAGAATCGGAAGCAAGGGAACAAACATACGTAATTGATGGAGTAAAGAGTGCAGGTAAGGATCCAAATACTGGATTAGAAATAGCCTCAACAACAGCCAATACCCAAGTGATCGATGGTCGTAATTATTTCCGAAACTATCTAGGAGACGGTCTGGGAACAGGTTCGGCTGCTGAATATGCAATACAAGATGGTGGGTGGGTTCGTTTAAGAGATATTTCTCTATCCTATAGATTGGATTTATCCGGTAAAGTAAAATATGTTCAATATCTTGATTTTTCCGTGAGTGGACGTAACATGCTTTTATTTACAAAATATAAAGGTGTAGACCCTGAAACAAGCTTAACAGGTGCAGGTTCAAACTTACAAGGGTTTGATTACTTTAATAACCCGGGTACTAAATCTATTTTCTTTGGAATTAAATTAGGCATTTAATTAATAATTTTAAAAAATATTGAAATGAAAACAAAAACATTCAAATACATAGGAATAGGCGTTTTAATTGCTATGTCTTTTACATCTTGTAAAAAATATTTAGACGATGTAATCGTAAGCCCAAATTCTCCTGAAAATGCTGGGCCAAAAGTATTATTGGCAAGCGTGGAAGTAGCAACATTTGCAAATTATACAGGGAACAATGCCCGCAGGGCAGGAATTTTAACACAACATCTTGCAGGTATTTTATTTTTTGCAGAACAAGTTCATCAGTATAGTATTACAGAAGCAGATGTGGCAAATGATTGGAAAACAATTTATACCGGAGCTTTAGTAAATTCACAAATTATTATTGATAAGTACGGCGCGGCAAATCCTTATTATTCTGGGATCGCGAAAATTATGAAGGCTCTTAACCTTGGTATAGCTGCTGATATGTGGGGTGATGTGCCGAATTCAGAAGCGCTGAAAGGCATAGAACTTAGCCTTACACCGCATTTTGATGCGCAGGCAGATGTGTACAGTAATATTCAAACGTTGTTATCCAATGGAATTTCCGATTTACAAAAACCGACTTCTTCTAATTCATTATTTCCGGGATCTGAGGATTATATTTTCAATGGATCAGCAAATAGTTGGATAGCCGCTGCTTATGTTTTAAAGGCACGTTATGCAAAC
>JBBSPS010000295.1:0-4174 GCA_038258655.1 Bacteroidia bacterium | reverse complement strand
TTGTGAGATAAAGCATTTTAAAGAAATCGAATTAAATACAGGAATGGGACACGGATTCTTGTTCAAACTTTTAAGAGAATGGATGGAGCCGACACTACAATGGGCGAATGGAAATTACACTTTAAAATAAGATTTTCGGCAGTGAGATATAATAATAGTTACATTCACATTTTGACTAGAAAAACTCCCGAAGTTCCTAGAATAAATATTTATTAATTAATCCGTATGAATGATAGATCTTAATTTTAATAAACAAAATATGAATTTGATCAAAAAACTGCTAAAACTAATTTTAGTGTCAACAACACTATTTTCCTGTTAAGAATCAAGTGATGAATTTGAAATAGATATTAGAACTGAAGCAAAGGTTGATTCTATATATATGTCTCCCAGCTGGATTTCAAAAAATCTTTTAGATTCAACTTTCACGATGTTATATAAAGGCCGAATGGAAGGTGGGGTTGTAAATTTCAAGGGTAATAAACCATCACATCCGGTAATGTTCAACTTATATGCCAAAAATATAGGTTTTTCAGATATATTTTTTATTGATAATGGTTTTACAGAGCTTTCAGTTCGATATGTAAACAAGGACAAAAAAGTAACTGTACGAAATGAGATGAAGTCTAAAACACAAAAGGAATATGAAGCACTGAAAAGGGAAGGATTAGATTCTATTGAAAATTTATTGTGGCAATCACCTACTAGAGAAGAAAGAAGAAAGTTTAGCAAATCAAGAGATACTTTAATTGTGAACTTCTTAAAGAAAAACCCTAGTTCTTATGTGCCATTATGGTTACTAGCAGACGATTTTTCTCTAAGAAGTCAAGAATATAATCAATTATATGATGAATCATTGAGCCTTTTTTCTAATGAAATTAAAGCAACAGAATTATTTAAGAGATTAAAAGAGAGTTTAGAAGGAACAAAGAATTTTTCTTTAAATAATAAAGAATTGCCTCTTCAAAATTTAAATTTAGAAGATGTTCAGTTTAAATTAAGTAGTTTGAACAATAGTAAATATATTCTGCTGGATTTTTGGTTTTCTAATTGCGGTCCATGTCTTTTAGAAATGCGGGAATATATTCCTCTTTACGAAAAGTACAAAGAACTCGGGTTTGAAATTGTAAGCATCTCCATTGACAAAACGAGTAAAATACAAGATTGGAAGACTGTAATTAAAGAGAAGGGGTTCAATTGGGCGCATTATTTAGATGAGAATGGAGTAGAAACTACTAAATTAAACATCATTAGCTTCCCAACGACATTTCTAGTTGAGGGCAATGGTACTCTTATAGAAAAGGATATTGAACTTGAAAAATTGGCGGATTTCTTAAGTTTAAATTTAGATTAACAAAATAAAGATCCTTTCAATTTCTTAAAGAAGCATTTGAAAAAATGAAATGATTAGAAAACACACTTTCAAATTAGCCTTCTAAAAATATATTAATGTTCGACCTATTTCACTTAAGCAAAAACATAGATTAAATTGAGAAAATCAGATCTGTAAATCATATCAAACACACCTTTTTTTAATTAATTGCTCTGTCAATATCTAATCTGCAAAATTCCAACAAAATTTTCACGTATCTTTATTGGAAATATTTAGCTTACCGAACGCAATTATCTAACTACAAGACACTAGACAGATATACTATTCTTAATAAATAATGAATTTATTAAATAAACTGTATCAAATTTTTCTATCTGAATACGCCAAAAAGCGCATTGAAAAAACAATCCTCTATGTCGCGTTGGTTGGTTTTTTTATCCATTTAATTTTTATTTATTTATCAAAATTCGGCATCCTAAATTTATCTTTAGAATCGGAATTATTTAATAATCCGATTTCAGCCATTTACACGCCATTCTCATTTATTCTTGTATATGAGGTTTACTTGTTGATCTATTACTTACCAAAATCGTTTACCACCTACATCACTAAACAGTATGAAATCATCACACTTATAATTATCAGGAAATTATTTAAAGATTTATCTGCTCTTGAGTTGACATCCGATTGGTTTCAAATAAAAGGAGACTTGCAGTTCACCTATGATATTTTAGCATCCATAATTCTGTTCTATCTGATATTTCAGTTTCAAAAGCAAGGAATGCAAAAATCAACGCAGCAAATGGAGAACAAAGTAAAAATAGAAAACTTCATACGTCGAAAGAAAATAATTGCCGTTGCTCTCGTTCCAATTTTCTTTTCAATGGCTCTCATCACACTGATAACATGGACTTCAGATATTTCTATTTCCTCCAATGAGATGCCTAGTTTTGAAACAATCAACAATTTATTTTTTGATGAATTTTTTACCGTATTGATTTTAGTGGACGTCGTTCTCCTCTTAATTTCATTCTTTTACACCGATAAGTTCTACAAAATTATTAGAAATTCCGGGTTCGTTGTTTCAACCATCTTAATCCGAATGTCATTTGGAGTAAGCGGATTAATAAGTACCGTTTTAATCGTAGCGGCCGTCTTGTTTGGATTGGCAATAATCATAATTCATAATAAATACGAGAAAAGTTCATTGCCCAATACCGAATAATATTGATGCTCGTCTTGGATTATTAACGAAACATTAAAATATCAATGTTGTTGGTTATAAAATTACAATTATTGAAAATGAAGATAGTTCCAATTAGGCTTATCCTACGTTGGAAACAATAAAACACAACTTACAATGTTACTTTAAGAATTTTCCATTTTAAACTTTCTCCAGGACATCCTCTAAAATTTTCCATTCAAGTATTATTTTAATTTTGATTGTAAATTCACACAATTACTAATACACAATTACTAATAAAAGAATATATTTCTGGCATTATTATTTTGAATATTGAAACATATGAAATTAACAAAAGTCTTTATTTATTTGATGTCATTTACTTTGGTCAGCAGCTGTTCAGTCAGTAAAGCTGTAAACTATCTTAAAGAAGGAACGACGGCGGAAGACCATTTCAAAGCTACATTCCCATTTGAGTTAAAAAATGGTTATGCTATTGTAAAAGTGACCATAGAAAATAGGGATTATAATTTTATTTTAGACACAGGCACGCCTACGCTTGTGTCTAAAGAACTCGCTGAACTTTTAAATTTAAAAGCAATTGATTCTGTAAAGGCTTCAGATGTTTTTGATAATAAACAGATCAATACCTATGCAAGACTGGAAACTATTAAGATTGGTTCTGTGGATTTTATTGGTACAGTCGCTCTGATCAATGATTTCAATGCGGTACCCGTTTGGTCTTCAATGAATATTGACGGATTTATTGGTTCAAATTTGATGCAGCATGCTATTTGGGATATTGATTTTAAACAAAAACAAATAACCATCACTGACGATGAATCAAAATTAAGCGTACCCGAAGAAACGATTGAGAACAAATTATTTATTGGTTATGCGGGAGTGCCTGCCATTGCGAGTAAAATAAACGGAAAAAGAGTCTGGAATTTTACGGTAGACTTTGGTTATAACGGTGGGATAGTCATTCCATTTTCCGAATTTGAAAAGCAAATTGAAAAAGGTCAAATTTCAGATTTCACCAAATCGACTACTCACGGCATCATCGGCATTTATGGTAAACAAGAGGTTACAAGGGCATCTTACCAAGGCATCATCAATGATATCGAATTTGGAAATACCATTTTAAAAAATGAAAAAGTCTATTCAGAGCAGTACTTCAATCAGTTGTTTGGGTTGGATTTCTTCAGAAAGTATCGGGTCATTCTCAATTGGAAGCGTAAAAAGATAAAGTTGATCGACTATAAAGTCAGCGAACAACCAACATTGTAGTGATATTTATTGAAAACCAATAAGTTGTATACCGATTTTCAATAGAATGTTGGATTAACAAGAAACGTCTAACGTTTATCATCTAACACATCAACTATGTAACGGTGATTGCCAAATGTCTTGGCTAGAGATTTAAATATTGATACATTTGCATATGTCTATATATTATAAAATTTAAAGTATTGGATTTAAAAAAAGTAGAAAAAATATCGAAAGCGTTAGGTGATGAAAACCGATTGAAGATTTTGAAGGCGATACAGTCCAATAATGACAAATTGGAATGTAGCATGATCATGGAATTTCTGAAGCTTTCACAGCCATCCATCAGTCATCACGTTAAGAAATTAATTGAAGCTGACTTGATTGTA
>JBBSPS010000294.1:0-4193 GCA_038258655.1 Bacteroidia bacterium | reverse complement strand
TTTTAAGTATTGCAGAAAGAATTTCATTCTTTCTTTTCCTCAAACCTATGGACTTTCAGTCCATAGTGGTTTAGTTTATAAGATATTTGGTTTAATTTATTTCGAACAGTTTTTAATAATTTCTTGTAAACTCTTCTTCATACTTCCAATTGCATTTGCCGAAAGCCCAGTTAATGCAGCGGATCGGTTTTTTAAGACAATCTTGTGAACATCAGCAACTATCTTTTTGCCAATAGAAGTAACCTTTAATTTGGTTCTTCTCCTATCGGAACTACTAATACTTCTTTCTAGATAGCCAGCTTTAACAAGCAGTTCAATGATTCTTGTTACTGAAGCATTGTCTTTAAAAACTTTTTCGCTTAATGCCTGTTGAGAAATTTCAGGATACTCTAAAATATTTTTAATAATCAACCATTGATCAATGGTAATAGCGAACCCGGCTTTTTTTAATTCTTTTTGAGCGTGCTGCCTATACGTTCTAATTGCTTTATCAATTGTGTAAAATACAATGTCGTTTAATTGTTCCATATTATTTGATTAATCAACGTTTGATATATCAAATTTATATGAATTTGGCAAACAAAAAATATTTTTATAAAAAATTAACAAATTTACACACCGTAAAACAAAAAATGTCCCTTTAAAGGGACATTTCAAAACTGTTTCTAAATGTGGTAATAAACGTATGGATTTAATTCCTTGAATTCTCAATAACTTTTTTGATTAGCTCAAGATCTTTCATATTTGCTTTTCGCATCATCGATGCCATAAACGGTGCAAACAATTTTGAAAACCCTGAAGGATTTCCGCTATTTCTTAAAGTCATTCGTGTTGTATTGGAATCAATCATATCCCAAGCATAAGTAGTTTCCATTAGAAACGGTCCATCGGCAGTTCTCATAACAAATTTCTCATCCAGAATATTTTCTACCACCTCATAAACATAAGCTAATTCTTTACCTAAAAATTTTGCTTTAAACGCGATTTGCGAACCGATTTGTAATGGCTTAGAAGTTTTCCATTCCACAGATTTAATGTTCATGTACCATTTGGTCGCATTATCAGGATCAGTAGCAAATTCAGCAACTTTTTTAATAGGAGCATTGATAACAATCTCTGTAATTACATCTACACTTTTCATATTAATTTATTTTAAAAGGGAGTGTTCCGAAAAAAACGCTCCCTCTAATTATTATCCGTTAATACCTGCCATTATTTTGATAGGACACACTTCAATTCTTGCACCTGTTCCGTCTTCAAAAATCGGATTGACTTTTCCCGTGCTGAGCGTTATCAATTATCCGTTGTCGTTGTCAATTTGTTCTGCATTTTAAACATACCATAAATTATTTCATATTTATAATTGGTATTATTCGGTTTTATATTCCAAGTAAGAGATTATTTAAATGAGAATATACTGGCTCATACAATACACTTTGCAAGAAATTTTATCCCTAACTTTGTATTATGGATGCTGAAATAGAAATAGAGTTTGGAAAGGTGATAAAACAATTATCTGTACAATTTGGCGAAGACATTGACTTGCAGGCATTATTGTTCCTGATTGGTATTCAGGAACTGGGAAAAGGGCCGGTAAAATTGTCGAAAAATGAAAAATTGGATGTGATGCATGTTGCAATATGTACATTGCTTGCGCCTTATGGATACTATGAATACGAAGGCTTGGATCAGGATAAATGGCCTCATTGGAAGGTAAATGAAAAATTGCCTCCTTTAAAACCCGGACAACAATTACAACTTGCGAAGCAAGCTATTGTGGAATATTTTAAAACAAATGAGTTGGTTTGATTACCTTATTGTGACAGTAAGTTCGGTGGTTTTACCGGGTTCATCCAAACGAAGAACACCTGTACCTATTTTACCTGGGTAAGAACTTTTAGTAGCTGTAACATCAAATATGGCCGGAAGCCTTACATCAAAATTTACAAATCCTGAACCATCTGTTGTGCCGGTATAAGTAACCTGTCCGTTGGGTGCAGACAATTTTACAGTTGCTCCATTTACATATGCTCCCGCCGTATCAATCACATGAATTTTGCCATGAGTGGTTTTATCTTTATTGCAGGAAGAACTGCCAAAAGCGGTTAATAACAATAATAACACACCGACAAAAGCAGAAAATTTTAGAATATGCGTTTTCATGGTTTTTATTTATTTTATCTTTACGATTAACAAATTTAAAAAAAAATCATGAATTACGCAAAAAAGTTTGCTGTCTTTTCAGTGATTGCTGTCTTTTTCTTATTGTCGGCATCTTTTAAGCCTTTAAATGATGGTGGTTCAGGTCAGATCAAAATAATGATCCTTACAGATCTTGGGGTTATTAAGATCAAATTATACAATGAAACCCCGCTTCATCGTGATAATTTTGTGAAATTGGCTAAAGAGCATTATTTCGATAGTTTGTTATTCCATCGGGTGATACAAAACTTTATGATTCAGGCAGGGGATCCGGATTCAAAAAATGCTCAACCATCTGCTTTGATAGGAGAAGGAGGCCCGGGATATACTATTCCCGCTGAATTTAATCCCAAATTATTTCATAAAAAAGGAGTGCTTGCAGCTGCCCGTGAAGGCGACTTGGATAATCCCGTTCAAGCATCATCGGGTTCGCAATTTTATATTGTTCAAGGACGTATTTATACAGATACGTTATTAAAAGTGCAGGCTAAACGGATAACCAAATTAAAATTATTTAATGAAATCATCAATCGCCAAGAAAACAAGGAACTACTTGAAAAATATAAAGTATTCGCGAAATCGGAGCAAATAGACAGTATAAAATATGTGAATGATATTATTAATAAACAAGTGGATAAAGAATTACCGGGAGTTCAACAATATAAATTTACCGAAGAACAAACCAAAGCTTATACCACTGTTGGCGGTACACCCCATTTAGATGGGAGTTATACTGTATTTGGCGAAGTGTATGAAGGCATGGAAGTTGTTGATGAAATAGCTGCTCAACAAGTTGGTAAAAATGCACGGCCACTGACAGATATTCGTATTGTCAGCATCTCTTTAATTCCTTAACCTATTTGTTATTTCTTAAAATTAATAGAAACCGAATTGATGCAATAACGTAAATGAGTGGGAGCAGGGCCATCATCAAATACGTGGCCAAGATGGCCGCCACATTTCGCGCAGGTAATTTCGGTACGCATCATTCCAAGACTTTTATCTTTGGTATAAACTACCTTGCTGGAATCAAGTACGTCTGAAAAACTTGGCCAGCCACATCCCGCATCAAATTTAGTATCTGACCTAAATAATTCATTGCCACACGCGGCGCAGACGTAAACGCCCTTTTCTTTATGTAAATAATATTTTCCTGAATAAGGCATTTCCGTTCCTTTTTCACGTAGGACTCCATATTGTTCAGGGCTTAATGTTTTTTTCCATTCGTCCTCTGTTTTTACTACTTTATCACTCATGGTTGATTTGGGTTTTGCTGTTGTTGGATTATTTTGGCTATCGCCATTGCACGCAGCAAGGCTAAAAGCGATTAAAAGATAATATACATTTTTCATACTCTTTGATCTATTGAAGGTTGGATCCTATTCTATCGATTTTAATGCCAAACTTTTAAAATACGAAATATTGGATGTACAGGTTTTAATTCTGATCCGGTACAATGCCTTAATTGAACACTCCTTTATTTGTCCAAATAATATTTTTAACCATTCCTTTGAGGGTTTGCCCTGCCGCTAATATCATTTCAAAATTACTCGGAAAGGGAATAGGCTTCTTTCCTAATTTCGCTTTTGTTTCCGGCTTTAAAATACTCGTATCTCCAAAGCCGGTGGCGGAACGGAATTCAAAAAAATTCTCACTCGTTATTGGATCTGTTTTTACAAGTTGTCCGCTACTATTATTTATAAAATCCAGTGTTCCTGCGATAATGGCTTTCTTATTTTGGTATACTTCCGATATATTGCAGGAAATTATTTTTGTTTTGGGCAACTTAAGATCATTTCCGGAAGAATCTTTTTTTACATTTCCATTTTTATCTAATAAATATTGAAAGCCGTCAGGAACTTCCTTCGTTTCTGTATACTGCAATTCTTTTACCGATTCAGGAGAGACATTAATATTTTTCATATGTATTTTATTTGGTTTTTTATAGTCAATAGTTTTCCATCTTGTATTTAAAACAGGTTAAGAATTGT
>JBBSPS010000293.1:0-4212 GCA_038258655.1 Bacteroidia bacterium | reverse complement strand
GTAGCTGCATTGTGCGTAGTTTGGTTTTTTGCTTTGATGTAGTTTTCAAACCACACCACAAAATCTCCTTTGCGCTTACTCCTATCCAAAAGTCCGTTGTCCTGCACAATTAATTCATTTTCCCGTTTGGAACGAATTTCCTGTGCCAACCGTTTTTTTTCTTTATCCTGTTCTGACGGATGACTTTTGTTGATACGAATTTCCAAAAATTCATACCAACGGTTTTTGTTGTGGTAAATATCCAAATAATAGGATACCTGACCTTTTCCCAATTTTTTTTCTCTTAAATAAACTCCCATGTTTTTATAGGTTTTAAATGGTTTTTACTTCCCTTTCTTTAACGAAATTATTCGCTTGAAAAGGCTTTTGTTTGGTTCTTGAACCTTCCTGAACCTTTGAAGAAATTTTGGGTAACAAAAGAGTAACATAAAAACACAAAAAGGAACTAAAAGCTCCTAAGCCTTTCTAATCACATTATCTCTGAAACCGTTGGAGTATTAGGGGATAGTTGGATTTGTTTATCTTTGGCTTTATTTTAACAATTAGTAATTAGTAGATATGACAAATCAAGAAGACGAAGAAAAAATCCGTAAGGCCTTTGCGAATAAGGATTGGAATGATATCAAAGCTACCGACTCATGGCAGATATTTAAGATTATGAGTGAGTTTGTAGAAGGCTTTGAAAAGATGAGCCGCATAGGACCTTGTGTTTCTGTATTCGGATCAGCGAGAACAAAACCAAATAACATTTATTATAAACTTGCTGAAGAAATTTCATTTAAGTTAACGCGCGAAGGTTACGGTGTTATTAGCGGTGGCGGTCCCGGTATTATGGAAGCTGCGAATAAAGGTGCTAAAGCAGGTGGTGGAAAATCAGTAGGATTAAATATTGTTTTGCCATTCGAGCAATCACACAATTCATTTATTGATTCAGATAAAGTTATTCATTTCGATTATTTCTTTGTACGTAAAACTATTTTCTTAAAATATTCGCAAGGATTTATCGCGATGCCAGGGGGGTTCGGAACACTGGATGAATTATTTGAAGCGATCACATTAATTCAAACAAATAAAGTGGCACACTTCCCTATTGTACTGGTTGGAAAAAAATATTGGGAAGGATTGATCAGTTGGGTAAAAGACACCATGTTAAATGAAGAACACAACATCAATGAAAAAGATCTGGATCTCTTTAAAATAGTTGACACTGCAGATGAAGCGGTTGCTATCATCAATGAGTTCTATTCTAAATATCTATTAAAACCAAATTTCTAAAAAGATATTTTATTCATGTCATCCTGAATCCATACAAGTTTAAATAACCTAATTATTAAAAGAAGGATTTCTCCCCATAGTTGAAAAGACATTATCCTGAAAATTATTAAGAATGAAAATTCGTCCCATACATTTGTTACTTGTTCTTATCTTGTTTGCAACAAACACTTCTTATGCTCAACGTTTCAAACCTGGTATAATTGCCGGTTTAACAGGTACTGACATCAATGGAGCTGATACAGAGGACGGCGACAACGATTTTCACAAAGCGGGTTTTACAGTAGGCGGATTAGTAAACACAAGAATATCCGCTAAAAATTCAATACAGTTTGAAATTCTGTATACTCAAAAAGGAACTTTACAACCTGCTGACTCCGCTAATAATTACACTTTTTTAAAAATAAGTTTAGATTATGTTGAAGTGCCGTTAGTATTTAAACACAATTTAAAATTCAACATAAATAAAAAACCAGTTGAACGATTTTATATTGAAGCCGGGCCATCCTTCGGCAGGTTGGTAAGGATAAATATAAATAGTAACGGAAGTATCTTTAACGATGGTAATTTCAGAAAAAATGAAGTCGCAATCAATTTGGGAGGAGGTTGTAAAATTGTAAACAACTTTTTTTTTCATGTTCGTTACTCAAATTCTATTATTCCTATTCTCAATAACTCAAACCAGGTCAATCGTTTTATTTGGTACACCTTTAATAAAGGCGACAACATGGTGTTTTCATTCACCCTTAGATATATTTTCAGTACAGAAAAAAATGAAACTGAGAAACATAGTGAATAATAAATAAATCGAAAAGTTTGTTTTGCAGTGTAAAGAATAAAATATAGGAATAATGTAATTTTTTTATAAAATTATATAACAATAGGAATAACACAACTTATCATATTTGCCCAATGAATACCAAAGTATTAACGATCACGGCTTTCCTGCTATTTTTAACATCTTGCATCGTACAATCTCCTAAATACAGTACACTTGAACAAGTGATGTCTTTGCAATTAGGGATGTCCAAAACGCAGGTGGAGGAAACATTGGGAATTCAACCATACAATCTTAAAGCGTATAACGACACGAGCAATGTATTTACCTATGTATACCGCGTGATTGACCGGAGGACCTTACCCTTAAATACAAAACCGGCGAATGGAAAAAAAGTGATCGGCAGGTACGTACAGTTAGATGTCGCTTATTCAAAAGATGGGAAAGTGATTAAAATAGAATCATGCAGCTTATGTCCTGACAATTTAGTAACCGTACAAAAAATTGATTTTGAAAAAGTTATTCTATTTATAACAGTTACATTGCCCGTAATATTGGTTTACATCGGATTGAAAAAATAAAAAAGGACTATTGAAGTTTCCTTTTTTTGATCATAAATATGCTGTCTTACGCGAGGATATGCACTTTTAAATTTTGAATAATTATCCGTGTAGGATCATTTACTAAAGTAATATTTGTTTTAGTGATCTCATTTCCATATGATTATTACCATTCCACCCCTTAGGTACCATACTTATTTTGCTGATTTAATTTAATTCAGTTTATGTTCCTGAAATGCCGGCAAATCTACGTTTGCAGGTCCGTTAATTACTTTCCCGGTATATGTGAAACGGCTACCATGACAAGGGCAATCCCAACTTTTTTCATCGTCATTCCAGTTTACCATGCATTTTAAATGAGTGCATTCCGCTGATACTAAAAAAAGTTTTCCGTGTGCATCACGATAAGCTCCACATTTTTTACCATCCAGAGTTACAATTTTTCCTTCATCCCGATTAACGGAATTAAGTTCCACAGTTCCAGTATAAAACCATTTTTTTAAAATAGCAATAAGATCATCTTTAAGCATCTTAAAAAAAGGTTCACTTGTTTTCAAAATGAAACGGGATGGTTTATAAATATCTTCCCATTTATTTTTTTCACCATTGATAATATCAGTTATCAACATTCCACCAATCGTGCAATAGGTCATTCCTATACCGCTATCACCTGTTATAATGTAAACATTATCCCTGTCAAACCTGTTCCTTCCGATATATGGGATCGAATCCATAGGAACCAATACTTCTCCGGACCATTTATAAATAATATTTTCAATTGAAAATCGTTCACGTGCCCATTTTTCCAAATGAATATATCTTTCTTCGCCCGATAAATTTTCTTCCTTACCTACAAGATGATCCTCCCCTCCACAAATGAGCAGATCATATTCATCGTTGTGAGGATGTAATCTTACGTAATGGTACGGGTTTCCTGTTGTTATGTTACGATCACCTGTATCCCACCACAATGCATTGGGAAGTGTATTCTTTTTTATGAGCGCTCCTACCACATAACTCCGATATGCCCACTGTTTAAGCATCATGGAGTATTTGTCGTTGACAGGTGCATTTGTCGCTACAACAATATGTTTTGCATGAATAATAAAATCTTTATCGCTTTTAATACCAGTATGGTCAATTTTTGAAGCATGGGTATTAATGAATATTTGCCCGCCTTTATTTTCAATAGCCTTACACAAACCAAGCAAATATTTCATTGGTTGAAACTGTGCCTGGCCTGAAAATTGAATACAATTTTTTTCAGAAGGGATTCCCGGGGTTTTTTCCAATATGTTGGTATTGATTCCACACCTTCCTAATGCATCAAGCTCTTTTTGCAGATTTTCTTTTTGGTCGGTGGGATGAAGAAATAAATAACCATTTACTTTTTCGAAATCGCAATCAATATTTTCTTTATGAACAACTTCCTCAATAAAATTGATGGCTGCTATATGACTTTCGGAAATCAGTTTAGTATTTTCTTTTCCGAAAATTTCTTCCATGTGAAAATACCTGTCTTCAAGTGCAGTAACAATATGAGCAGTTGTTCTTCCTGTTTCTCCACTTCCAATAAATCCATCTTCCACCACAATTACTTTT
>JBBSPS010000292.1:0-4223 GCA_038258655.1 Bacteroidia bacterium | reverse complement strand
TTTCTAATCTGCTGTGCAAGCCATAACCCAATCCCAAAGATTGTTTTTGACTTAATTGGTATTTTATTCCCAGTCTTGGTTCTAGCGTATAATGATTATTCAATGTAAAGATTTGCCCATTAATGCCCACATTCATCAATAATTTATCTGTAAGTTTGATTGTAGAACTACTGTAAGCCGAAAGTAATGAGCTAAACCCATTTGAATTTACAATTTCCTTAGGAGGTGAATTTTCAGAAAAAGACTTGTTTAATAACAAATCATACATCATACCCGTTATTAATATTCCGGTTTTATTTGTGTGTTTGGAATTAAATCTTCTATTAATGAATGATGACAAGACTATATTTGAATTTGCAAATTCTATATTGCTTTGGGGTACCAATTTAAGAAAGGGATTGAGTTTTTGAGCAGACCATTGAGTTCCATTAGAAGTGACAGCTAAAGCTGTTTTTAAATAGGCATCGTTCTTAAAAAAATATTTATTACTAACACCTAAGGCACCCATAAATTGTTTGATATCATTGTTCTCTTTATCATTCAAATACTTCCACTCTAAACTATCTGTTTTAACTTTAGATTTTGCTGCATCTATTAGCCCTATTCCCCATACTGAAAACACGCCAGTTTTTTTTGTAGGAAAATTTAATTTGAATGAAAGGTCTTGAAATTTAATACTACTAGCGTCTTCAGGCAATAGAGAAGCTAGCATACCCAAAGTAGAATACCTATAATTGTAAATGTAAGATGAACGACTTCCTTTTTTGAAAGGACCTTCTTGTGAAGTTTCCATTCCGATTATACCTGCTTGAATAGTACGTTCTGTCTTTTCATTATTACCTTTCTTCAGCACAATATCAAAAACACCCGATAGTCCATTATTATATTCCGCTGGAAATGCACCAGTGAAGAAATCTGAATTTGCTAACATCTGACTGCTTAAAGCCGTAAATAAACCTCCTCCAAACGATTGCAAATCTCCGAAATGATTTGGTGCAGGTATTTCAATCCCTTCCATTTTCCATTGTAAAAATTTAGGTGCATTACCTCTTACAATAATTCCATTGTCACCGGTATTTCCAGCAATCCCTGCAAATGAAGTTGTTAATCGAGCAGGATCGTCAAATCCCCCCGCATATCTTTTGGCCTCTTCCACGCTTAACGTTCGTGCACTCACAGTTGCCATTGCATTAAGTGGTTGTTCTTTATTTACCCTCGGTATAATTACTATTTCATCGAGCCTTGTACTTTTTTCTCTGAGTTGAATAGTAACAAAGGTCTGTTTTGCCGAACTAACCACTACCTCCCTAATTATAGTGGGTTCATAACCCACATAGGTAACGTTTAGATTATATCTTCCGACAGGAACATTCGCAATTGAAAAGTTTCCAGAAGCGTCAGTTGTTGTTCCAATTAAAGGATTCGTGTTGAGTATTACTATTGAAGCAAAAGCTATAGGTTTATTTGAGGCATTATCAATAACTGATCCTCGAAGAGTTTGGGAAGTTTGAGAAATTGAATGTAGTGATAAGAGAACAAAACAAAAAATAGAAATAATTCGTAGCATTATTTATTTGATAATTAGACATCACAAAACTCTATCTAACTCAAATTTTAATCAATACTGATTAATCAGTATATTTAGTCTAAAAGTCCAAATTTTGTAGCAAAAAGCAATGCTTCAAATGAATTGTTCGCACCTAATTTTTCTAAAAATCTTTGTCTATGGGTGTTCACCGTATGAACACTAATAGATAATTTATTAGAAATTTCTTTACTCAAAAGTCCCGTTTTTACGAGTTTCAAGATTTCCAATTCTCTTTTTGTCAGTTCCAATCCTATTTTTCTTGATGCTTCCATAGGAATAATATTGCCAGTTCTAAAATTTAACAACTGACTTTGACTCTCATCCAAATCCTCTTGATTTGAAGATACATCCACAATATTAAGCATCAGCCATATTTGACCAGAAGCGTCCAGTTCTAAAACTTGATATTGCTCTATCAACCTAACATATTGATCTTGAGAATTCAACATTCTATATTCCGTAATCAATTTATAATTAAGCTTTTCATTGCTTGAAAAATTATTTAATAATTTTAAAACCGAAACACCATTGACACTACATTTAAGGGTATCCTCTGGATGAATTTTACTACCAAAAAAATGTTGCCCACTATTCTTATAATCAGCCGGCTCATAACCTAGGAGAATACCAAAATTTGAGGAATAAAATATAACTTCACGCTTACTTAAATCAAAAATCCCTGTTCCAGAGTTCCCTACATCAGATATAGTCTGTAGCACAGGCATGTGTTTACTAATTACAGAATAATCTAAATCTTTTTTATCAAATTTTAATTGTAATAAATATTTAAAAAATATTTCTTGTATGTGATTAATATCTGCCATTGTTTTTTAATTATATTCTTGACTAACAAGAAATTAGATTCAAGATATGAAAAACCATAGTGCTCGTTGAGGAAAGACCACCAGATTTTTAGCTATAATCGAAGATAGTAAATTGCAATGGATTCGGATTATAATTTAGAAAATTAAGCTACCAGCTTTGAGGCTGTTTAATATCTCATATTTTTATATTATATATGGTTTTGAACCCATAATATATAATAAAACGCCCCTTAAAACAAAGTGTTAATTTTTTCTTATATATAAAATATCAGGATTTCGAAAAATCGTCAGTATTTATTAATTATAAAGTTCTGAATAATTTAATTGTGTAATTAAGTAATTTTGTGTCGCCAAAGTCTCCATGTCCTGGCACTACAGTTTTCAAATCTGGATATTGCTTTTTAATTTTTGCCACTGTATTTGACCACTCATCAACGTTCGCATCATCTAAATATCCCTTAGTTGCGTCTAATGCTTTTATTAAACAACCTCCAAAAAGCAAATTCTCACTTGGAATATAAGTGACCACATTATCTTTGGTATGTCCTTCTCCAAAAAACTTTGTGATTGTAGTTAAATGGCCGACTTTTAAAACAAGTGAATCTTTAAAACTATTTTTGGGAAGCGTAAAATTATTATCAAAAGCTCGTTCTATTGTTTTAAAATACCCATAGGAAGAGATACCATTATCATGGAATGCCTGAAGTCCTCCAAGGCAGTCGTCGTGAAAATGGGTTGGAATAATTACATTTATTTCACAATGGAGCGTCTCTTTTATCCATTTTATCAATTCTTCTGAACTTTTATTATTAATAGGTGTATCGAAAACAACAATTTCATCTCCATTTCTTAAGAAGATTCCATTACAGGGAACATTTCCAAAATCATTGGTATGTTTAAAGGAGGTATGCTCAAAAGTATTTTCGGTTATTTGGGTTATAATTAGATCTTCGGATTTATACACTTCTATGGGTTTGAACCCGTCTTGCTTATTGATACAAGAATATAAGAAGGTTAGCGTAATTACAAGTAGCAATAGTTTTTTTGTGATCTCTTTCATTTTCTTTTCAATTATTCTATAATTTAGTTTTTTTCTAAGATATTCTCATTTCAACTTTTATTTTTAGTTTCAAATTAACTTGTCAGTATAAATTTCATTTTTATCTTTAGTTACTTTAATCATTTAAGCCCCTTTAGTTAATTTTTATGCCTGTTGGATGTTGCCAAAAACCCCATGAAAATCATATTGCCCCCCAATTTGCATTATAGAATTTTCAAATGTTTTATTCAAATTCTTAGGAATTTTTGTTGATAAACTTGAAAGAAATCAATTCTTATGAGAATTATCATAACCCTGGTAGTTAGAATAAACTTCTAGATCGGCCTTTTGGGCCTTCAATGAAATAGATGACAGATAAAAATAATTGGCAAGAAAAAATATATTTTAAACAAATTTCTAAACTTCAAAGAATTCATAAGTAATCATTCTAAAAATTTAATAATTATAACCACACTGAATTTAATTGGCGAAAAGGATTTTTCCTGACTATCCTGAAAACAAAAAAATATTTTTTTGCAAGTGTTGAAACTATCCTTTGTGGCGTTTTTAAATCTTGACAATAAATAGGAAGGGTAATATGCAAAATGGTCCTTAGCATTCACCCATCATTATTAAGTAAAAGTGAGACATTCTTAAAACAAAAAAAATACCTAAAAACAGGTGTTTTTTTTTATTGTGGAAAAGAGAGATTTCCAATTTTAAAAGACTAAAGCTAGAGTATTATGAAAATGAGAGGGTTTTTGACTAAGAA
>JBBSPS010000291.1:0-4235 GCA_038258655.1 Bacteroidia bacterium | reverse complement strand
TAAATTAATTTTTGATTACCGAATGATGTACTTGCTGCAATACGATTAGCCCAAATCAAATCGCGATGAATTTTTTTGTAATAACGAGCGTCAAACCCAATAACAAAAAAATCTGTTTTGTTCTTGTCTATCTGACGGTAATATTCTCCAAATAATTTAGCACGCATACCGTTATATAAATTCAATCCTTTTTTAATAGTGTTATCAAATACATATTCCAATTTAACGGAGCCCCAATTTTCGTAACTATCAGGAGTGATCAAATTATTATAATCCGTACTTGTAAATATTGTCCTGTCATTTCGATATCCAAGTGTTCCGCGCAAGCTGGCCACTTCGTTAAAAGGATATTTTAAAACATATTTGATCTCATCGGTATATACTTTTACCAATGAAGAATTATTGGTTATATTTAAAATGGATTGGCGATGCAGCACCAATTGTTTATCTACATTACCCATACGATTTTCATAACTCAGGAAAAATTCATTGCTATTCAAGCTTCCTGAAAAGCGCATTGCACCAGTAATACGATAATCTTCAAACAAATCACTCATGCCTATTTTAAAAAAAGCATTGAGCCCCGGATTCAAATAAATAGGGCTTCCGCCGCCGGTAAATTTTTGGTAGGATGAATTTAAAAATGAATTATCTAATTGTGATACTACATAGTCAACAGAATAATTGGTATTGTAATTACGTTGTTTACCTAACTGAAATTCTTGTTCTGTTTTTATTTTTGTGCTCGCCGCGGTTGTATCTCCAACATTTACAATTTGTTTTGGGGGTTCAGCATTTTTCTCTGTTTTCTTTTGCTCATTCTCAAAAGTATAATTATTAATGTCAACTTCTGATGAATCCTTTTTAACCGGTCCCGCTTTATTTATAATCACTTTAACATTTTTAACTTTTGGTGTTTCATACAAGTTTTTATTTTTCACATCTGTTTCCGTTTGTTCTTTTTTCTCGATCCTGTTTTTATAATCGCGATACGATGTATTTTTTAGATCAACAGGGATAGCACTTTCAGATGTTAGCAGAGGCAGAACATACATTTTGTATTTGCCATTTTCATAAATAATTTCAGTTAATTTATTCGCTTTTACATTTACATCCTGTTCTAAAATACTCCGCGAATAGTTAGTTATCGGAGATGTTGATACAACGGTGCGATAATGCGCTGAAGTATCCACAAACGCTATAACACTGTCAAAACGGGCAACATAACGATTTCGAACGCCATTCATGTCGCTTAAATACGAAATGTGAGTGCTATCATAATCAGCGGGATATTGTTCATCAATGGTAGGTGTATTGGTAACACGTTTTAATACACGTGATTTGGTCACATTATTAAATATAAAAAGATCCTTGTGTGGCTGCGCATCTTCGTATTTGCGTTTCGGATCAAAAAACAGTGTATCAACAGGGCGATTGGAAGCAAAGACGATTTCTTTGGAGCCATGAACATACCGCGGCGTTAGATCATCGTAAATATCTTTTGTAACCTGATCGTATCCATTTGACGCAGAAGTAAATATATAAATATCGGTTTGTCCTTTTTGCACTGCCGACATTACAAAATGTTTCCCATCATCACTGTATGAATAATCCAGCACTTTTTCAAAGCCCGTAATATTACGTTCTGTTTTTTCTTTGGTCGATAATTCATACGTTGTCATCACTAAATAACCCTTGCGTTCAATGATATAGGAAAATAATTTTCCGGTCGGATGCCATGCTACCAAAGGGTATGAATAATCATTGATCCGGTCGATCTTATTTCCTGATTTTAAGATCCGTTTGGCTTTATTTTTCTGAACATCATACAACCAAAGTTTATATTGGCCTAACTCATTGGTGGTGTATAATACATACGCGCCATCCGGACTAACTTTTAATTGGTTATAAACCCGTGTTGCTTTTGGTTTTGTTAATACAGGGGGTTGTATCGGAAGTGTTTTACTGTTATCTTTTTCAGTGTATTTACTCAGGAATGAATCATAACATTCGCGCCACAAATTTTTTATCGATATCCCTAAAACAAACAATGCCGCATTGTCAATATTTCGGCTGGTTTTAGTCATATATAAAAGGTTTGATATAACAGCTTCACCATAATTATCGGCAATATGTTTCCACATGGCATGTCCCGCATATATAGCATCATTTCCTTCTAAACGGTTTATATTTTTATATTTTCCGCTCAGTATTCCATCTTTTACATGATTATCAATATCAGAATTCCAGTCGCTTGCAACATAATCCAACAGGCCTTTTACAAACCAATCGGGTAAATTTAAAAGTGTATTATTTTTAAGCATTTCCCGCATATTGCCACCATACATCATTTGGTCAACAAGCACTTGGGCAATACCGGCACGTATCTGCGCGTCTAATTTGGCATGATCTCCTTCGTAATATAAAATAATTTTTGAGCCGACTATACGCGTAACGCCGCCTGTATTGTATTGTTCATCGGTAACTAATCCGATATTACTTTGTTTAAAATCGGATTGCTTATTATAAACTATAAAGCGAAGCCGTTCATCAATGGAATAGTCAAATAATTTCTCGACTTCTTCTAACTGTTTTTTGGCAGATCTTGAAACATAATTAGCCAGCTCTTTTCCTTCTTCATAAAAATATACATCGTAGCGGTCATAGGTATAATAAGTCCAGAAAAAGCTTTCATATTTCACCCTGTTCTTGCCAAAATCCATTTGAGAACCACTGTAGAATTGAGCATTAACCACGTTAGCAGAAAAAATAACGCTTAACAGAAGAAACAGGGCAATTGCTTTTTTAGATATTGAAGAAAAAATTGTATCCACGGAGAATTTATATTGGTGTGCTAAATTACTAAAATTTGACAGGATTTACAATCTAATACTATCCTCTTATTTTGCTAATTTAGCAACGTATAATCAATACTTTTAGTATGATCTCTATTCAATCTTTTACATTCGGGCCTTTTCAGGAAAACACATATGTCCTTTTTGATGACACTAAAGAATGCATTATTATTGATCCCGGTTGTTATGACGATGCCGAACGAACAGAATTAGCGGCTTTCATAGATTCACAAAAATTAAAACCTGTGAAGCTCATAAATACACATTGTCATTTAGATCATGTATTCGGAAATGGTTTTATTGCTGATAAATACAAACTAAAACTTGAAATAAATAAATTCGATCAACCTGTATTGGATGCATACTTAACTAGTTGCAGTTTGTATGGTTTAAATGCAGAGCCATCACCTGCTCCATCGGTTTATTTGAATGAAGGAGATATTGTTTCATTTGGAAACTCTACATTAGAAATATTATTTACTCCCGGACATTCGCCTGGAAGTATTACATTTTATAATAAGGAACAAAAATTTATGATCGCCGGTGATGTTTTGTTTTATGGAAGTATTGGTAGGACTGATCTCCCAGGAGGGAATTATGAAACACTCATTAATAACATTAAAAATAAATTATTTACGTTAGGTGATGATTTTAAAGTCTATAGCGGACATGGACCTGAAACCAATATTGGCTTTGAACGAGTGAATAATCAGTTTTTGGTTTAGATAAATAGATGTTAATTAAGCATATTAAAAAAAGAATGAGAAAAAAGAAAATATTATATGTAGTATTTACGATTAATTTTTTGTTTGTGAATAACTTAAAAGCACAGGTATCTGGTTGCACTGATGCATTTGCAACAAATTATAATTCTTCAGCTACTATTAATGATGGAAGTTGCATTTATAGCCCTGCTTCTGTAACACCAACATCCACTTTCAACTTAGGAAGCAGCCTTAAAGAAACATCAGGGCTTATACAATGGAATAATCAAATTTGGACACATAACGACAATACTGATGTAAATATTTACGGTTTAGATACTATCAATGGGAATCTTGTTCAATCTTTTCCTTTAAATTCTATTACAAATATTGATTGGGAAGATATTTCTCAGGATAATAAATACGTTTATATTGGTGATTTTGGTAATAATTTTAATGGAGACAGAACAGATTTAAAAATATACAGGGTGGATAAAAATTCTATTTTGGCTAATTCTCCTATAATAGATACTATTAAGGGAGTGTAAATTAAACTGTGCTATTTAGATTTATTAAATTTGCAATATTAAGCGAAGCGGAGTTGAGCAATGCTGGAGAGCAACTCAACAAGGAATAGCTTAATCCGATAGCGTATACAGAGGTTGATAATTCAGCC
>JBBSPS010000290.1:0-4310 GCA_038258655.1 Bacteroidia bacterium | reverse complement strand
ACCAGCTACCCTTTGATTAATCCCGCACCTGCGGGACTCAACCAAAGAGCTAAGAAGGAATTTTTATTCTTTACCCTGATTCTTCTTCTGGACTTGAACCAGCTACCCTTTGATTAATCCCGCACCTGCGGGACTCAACCAAAGAGCTAAGAAGGAATTTTGCTTGTTTTCCTTAAAAAAGGACTGCAATATTACTCTGTTCAAAGCAAATATGCAATATATTTGCGTAAAATATTAAAAAATCACATTTATGAGTTTATTAGTTGTAGGTACAGTAGCTTTTGATGCCATTGAAACTCCTTTCGGGAAAACCGATAAAATACTTGGTGGTGCTGCCACTTACATTTCTCTGGCCGCCTCTTATTTCACTAAAAAGATAAATTTAGTTTCTGTTGTTGGAGGTGATTTTCCCGAAGAACATGTTAAAATGTTGAACAAACATCATGTAGATACTGCCGGATTACAAATATTAAAAGACCAAAAAACATTTTTTTGGGCAGGAAAATATCATAATGATATGAATACCCGTGATACCATTACAACAGAATTGAATGTGTTGGAAACCTTTAACCCTATTATTCCTGAAGCTTATCAGGATTGTGAATTTTTAATGTTGGGTAATTTAACTCCTTCCGTGCAAAAACAAGTAATTAAACAATTGAAAAAACGCCCTAAACTGATCGTGTTGGATACGATGAATTTTTGGATGGATATTGCATTACCGGAATTAGTAGCAACTATTTCAATGGTTGATGTTTTAGCTGTAAATGATTCTGAAGCCCGCCAACTTTCAGGCGAATACTCTTTGGTTAAAGCAGCTCAAAAAATATTAGCAATGGGACCAAAATATCTGATCATAAAAAAAGGAGAGCACGGGGCATTGTTATTTGATAAAACACAAGTGTTTTTTGCCCCGGCATTACCGTTGGAGGATGTGTTTGACCCGACAGGTGCAGGCGATAGTTTTGCCGGCGGCTTCATAGGCTATTTAGCCGAAACAAAAGATATTTCATTTGAAAATATGAAACGTGCCATTATTTTTGGTTCGGCTACTGCATCATTTTGTGTAGAAAAATTTGGAACCGAAAATTTGATCGGGTTAACACAAGAGCAAGTAGATAGTCGTGTTCAGGAATTTGTGGATCTAGTACAATTTGATATTGCACTGGTGTAATCTTACATCAGCCTTTTCTGGAAGGAGAGGGTATTATCTAGCAGCCGTAAACAATTCTCCCGCCGCATCCCAGTTCACCACATTCCACCAGGAAGAAATATATTCTGCTCTGCGGTTTTCATTTTTTAAGTAGTAGGCATGTTCCCATACATCCAAAGCAAGCACAGGTGTTCCTTTAATTTCAATGCTTTCCAACTTCATTAACGGATTATCCTGATTGGCTGTGGAGCCGATAGAAAGTTTTCCTTTATTACTTACCAGCCAAGCCCAACCTGAACCAAAACGTTTGGTGGCAACATCCGTAAATTGTTTTTTAAATTCATCAAACGAACTGAAGTTTGTTTTGATTGCTTCAGCTAATTTTCCTTTAGGTTCACCACCACCATTTGGTTTCATCAATGTCCAAAATAAAGAATGGTTATAATGACCACCGGCATTATTACGCACTGCAATAGGTAATTTATCTATTTTATTGAAAATGTTTTCAAGTGTTGGAGAATCTTCTACTATTTTACTATCAATACTTTCCAGTGCCTTATTCAAATTGTTAACGTAAGCCTGATGATGTTTACCGTAATGGATCTCCATTGTTAATTTATCAATGTGAGGCTCTAAAGCAGCATAGCCATAGGGCAAAGGGAGAAGTGTGTATTTACCTCCATCCGGTGAATTCATTTCTTTTTTTATAAATCCCGCTTCTGCAAACGCTTTATTTATTGCCGCAGAAGCAGCAAGTGTTCCCAACGCAAGTACTGCTGATTTTTTTATGAAATCTCGACGTGAATTATTTTTTTCCATTGTGCGAATAAAAATTCGTTACGAATTTAAACAAAGTTTATTAGTACCTGATTCTTCTCAACAGCTATGCCTTTCTTTACATTAATCTTTTTAATGATACCATCTGTTGGTGATTTTATACTGTTTTCCATTTTCATAGCTTCCAATACTAAAATAGCGTCGCCTTTTTTAACAGTGTCCCCTTCCGCAACACGAATCTCTAAAACCAATCCGGGCATTGGCGCTTTTATTTCATTTATTTTATTCGTAGCTAAATTATCCATCCCTAAACTTTTCAATAACTCGTCAAATTTGTCTTTTACGTTAACCTGATATTTATTTCCATTAATACTTACCAAAAAATTCTTTTCGGCAACATCCGCTTTTATCACCTCTACATTAAATGATCTGTTATCTTTTATTACATGGAAACTTCCATCTTTCACTTTTATCACATCCCAAGAAAATGCTTTTCCATCAATGGTTCCGGTTATCGCATCGTCTAATACAATGGTATGCTCTTTTTTGTTATTTACTTTTACTTTTAGCATTATACAATTTTACTATTATTTTTTCAAGGCAATTCCTAATTCATCCATTTGTCCTTTCGCGATAGGTGATGGCGAATCAATCATTACATCACGTCCTGAATTATTTTTTGGGAAAGCAATAAAATCACGGATCCCCTCAGCGCCACCAAATAAGGAACACAAACGGTCGAAACCAAAGGCAATCCCGCCATGCGGAGGTGCACCAAATTCAAACGCATTCATTAAAAAACCAAATTGTGCTTGTGCTTCTTCTTTTGTAAACCCAAGAAGATCAAACATACGTGATTGTAATTGTTTGTTAAAAATACGAATAGAACCACCACCAACTTCTACTCCGTTTATCACCATATCATACGCATTTGCACGTACTGCGCCCGGATTATTTTCCAGCAATGCAATATCTTCCGGTTTTGGTGAAGTGAATGGATGATGCATGGCATACCAGCGTTTTAATTCTTCATTGTATTCTAATAAAGGAAAATCAATTACCCAATGGCAAGCGAATGTATTTTTATCGCGCAAGCCTAATCGTGTTCCCATTTCCAAACGTAATTCGGATAATGCTTTGCGCGTTTTATTTTCTTCACCTGCAAGTATCAACATTAAATCTCCGGGCTGTGAATTCATTTGAACAGCAAAATCTTTTAACTTTTCCTGATCAAAAAATTTATCTACCGATGATTTTAAAGTACCATCGATATTATATTTAATATAAACTAAACCCGTTGCGCCAAATTGAGGACGTTTCACAAATTCTGTAAGTTCATCTGTTTGCTTGCGCGTATATTCCGAACACCCTTTTGCTGTAATACCTACTACCAATTGTGCATTATCAAATACAGAGAACCCAAACGCCTTCCCTTTAGGGGTGAGGGGGCTAAATTTCATTTCAAAACGAATGTCTGGTTTGTCATTTCCATAATATTTCATGGCATCCGAATACGTCATTCGTGTAAGCGTAGGAATATCAATATTCTTCACTGCTTTAAATAAATGACGGGTCAATCCTTCGAATGTATTTAAAATATCTTCCTGTTCTACAAATGCCATTTCGCAATCTATTTGTGTGAACTCCGGCTGCCGGTCAGCGCGAAGATCTTCATCACGAAAACACTTTACTATTTGATAGTAACGGTCGAAACCGCCTACCATTAATAACTGTTTAAATGTTTGCGGTGATTGTGGCAAGGCATAAAATTCACCTTGATTCATCCGCGATGGCACCACAAAATCACGTGCGCCTTCCGGGGTTGATTTGATCAATACAGGTGTTTCTACTTCAAGAAAATTTAATTTATCGAGGTAATTACGTGTTTCAATTGCCATTCGGTGGCGCAATTCCAGGTTCTTACGAACAGGAGTTCTTCGCAGATCCAGATAACGATATTTCATTCGTATATCATCTCCTCCATCAGTTTCATCTTCAATAGTGAATGGGGGTGTAATCGCGGAATTTAATATTGTTATTTTTTCAGGAGATATCTCAATGTCTCCTGTATTGATTTTATCACTCTTAGAATAACGTTCCGCAACTTTTCCGCTAACACTTATAACAAATTCCCTTCCTAAGGTACGAGCTGTATCAACAATTTCTTTTGTTGCTTTTTCCGTTTCAATAGTAATTTGTGTAATGCCATAACGATCGCGCAGATCGATCCAAAGCAAAGATCCTTTATCTCTTACACCTTGCACCCAACCACTAAGTGTAACAGTTTGTCCAACATGTAAAATCCGCAATTCCCCGCAAGTGTGTGATCGTAACATTAATTGAAATTATGAATTATACGTTATGAATTATAAATTGCATT
>JBBSPS010000289.1:0-4350 GCA_038258655.1 Bacteroidia bacterium | reverse complement strand
CTGTTGCAGAGCCTATCATCTCTGTAAAAGTTTTGTTTCCAGTTTCAAAGAACTTACTATCTTCGTACCCTGTGGAAACGCAGGACACACAACGACGCACAACACCGTGTATAAGCCATTGCTGGGTCTGTGCTTATCTGGAAAATTCTTGGGAATTTTCCAGCGGAGTTTTGTACTTTTAAGGGTTCGTGTTTAGGATACGCAACGGCTCATACACATCAACGTTGTGTTTAATGTAAAAAAAACCGAATGGAATACGAATTACCTGAAGATAAAATCCTGATTTTCAACTTAAATTTTAAGAAAGGAAATGAATTAGCTGATGGTTTGACCATAATCAAAGGACAAGGAAACTCAAAAATAGGTTTTTGGAATAAAAGAAAAGCTAAAAAAGCAATCAAGCATTATTCTCAATGCCTGTCTATGATACCAAATCATTGGCAAACGAATTGGTTAATAGCAAAGGTATATCAAGCAATGTCCGAGAACAAAAAGGCTTTAGAGCATTTTGAATCAGCTATTAAAATAGAAAAAACAAATCCTGACCTACCACGTGAAGCTTCAATTTCTGCAATGGATTCTGGAAATGTAATGTTAGCCGTGGAATATTCGCAAGAAGCAATCAAACGTGAATCAAATGACGCTGGACTTTATTGCAACCACGCTATAAATTTGATGGTTTTAGGAAATGATGATGAAGCCAAAACTTACATCGAAAGAGCAATGGAAATGGAACCAAGTGACGAAATAAATAAAAATGCTTGTTCACTAATAGATGCGGTTGCAAGTGGAAAAAGAAAAAGACCAAAATATAACGAACTGGGTTAAAAACACTAAACACAACACCGCGTAAAAATAATTGCTTGGTTCTCGCCTACTTGGAAAATCCTGCGGATTTCCCACAGACTCGGTCAATTTTTGTTATTTTAGGTGTTTATCCAACGCAACTATTCTTACACATAAACGTTGTGTGCCATTTGAAAAACTGAAATAATATGATTAGTCTGACATCTAAATATTAATAAAAATTGGAAATGTTGCTAAAATCTTTAATTTTTGCAGGAGCAATCCAAGGTTTATTCTTAATATTCCTGATTCGGGCAAAAAAGAAAAAAACCTATCCAGATTTTTTATTGATGGTTTGGCTTGCAATAGTATCTTTTCAATTGCTATTCTATTATGATAATTTATCACCAATTGTCAGGGCTCCACATTTCCTACAGTTGCTTGGATATTCATTACCTTTATTAAGTTCACCTATTTTATTTTTATATATTTATTCCCTCGCATTTAATAATGAAACCCACTTTGGGAAATATGCAATTCACATTCTCCCTTATCTTATATACAATATTGTAATTTTTTATTTTTTTATAAACAATCACAATTCTATTACCGTATCATATGGCTATCTACATTTTAGCGAAGATGTTCCAAATGTCATACAATATTTTTCAGCAATGCTATTGGCTATAATATGTGGAGGCTACTCAATATTTAGTTTGTTTGTACTCGTAAAATATCAAAAATCACTTCCTGATAATTTTTCATATACTGAAAAAATAAACCTCAATTGGCTGAAGTGGATTGTGATTTCGTTATTGGTAGTTTTCGTGGTAGTATATATTGTAATACGCTACGGTGTAAACTACAGTATGCTTAATTATCAAAACCTTTTTGCGGTAGTAGGCGGAATTCTTTCGATATATCTATTATTAATTGGATATTTTGGATTGCGTCAAACTACAATCTTTACTTCATATCCATCATCTTCAATCTCCAAAAGCTATCACATTTTAAGTAAAGAATCCTATAAAAATTCCGGTTTAGATAATAATGCTACGAAACAAATCCTAAACAACCTACTGAAATATATGGAAAAGGAAAAACCATTTCTGGATGAAAATTTAAGCCTTTCAAAACTTTCCCAACTTTTAGATATTACGCCCAACCAACTCTCTCAAGTTATCAATCAAAAGACCAATTCAAATTTTTTTAATTTTATAAATAGTTATAGAGTTGAACTGGTTAAGTCTAAATTAAAAAACCCATCCTATGCTCGGTATACAATTTTAGCAATCGCTTTCGAATGTGGTTTTCGTTCTAAAGCTTCCTTTAACAAAATTTTCAAACAACAAGTTGGTAAAACGCCTTCGCAATATCAAAAGAATTAAATATTTTCTTCACAAATTGGTCTATCCCTACCTTTTGAGGCGCTTCTTTCCCATTTTACGCTTTTATTTGTGCTATAATTTTTGAAATCTAATACTTTAAAAATAAGCCTTATGATTTATAGTGCGCAACATTTTATTTTCTGCATTTTTCTTTTCTGCATTTCTTTTCTAATGCCGTTATTAATATTTTCACAAAACAAGTTGGAAATTGAAATCACAAAACTGAACAGTAATACGGGTGTTGTTTTACTTGAATTATTGGATGAAAATAATCGAAGGGTAACTGGTGCAGAAATGGAAATTGAAAACCATACTTGCGTGATAATATTTAAAGACATTAAAAGTGGTACATACGCAGTAAAATATTTTCACGACGAAAACTCGAACGATGTTTTGGATAACAATTGGATGGGAATACCAAAAGAAGGATTTGGGTTTTCTAATAATGCCTATGGTATGTTTGGTCCTAAAGATTTTAAATTTTGGTTATTCGATGTTTCAAGTGACATTAAGATTAAGTTAACACCAAAATATTAATTTCAATAGGCTGCTTATTCTTTATTGCGTAATTCAAATATTTTAATTCAAGTTATTGAAGGCTTAATTACCTTATTACACTGGATAAAAACTAAAACTATATGAAGTTAACAAAAAAGAAAATAGTTCTTGCATCACCATTTTTTATTATCACAATCAGCTTCGGAGTCGCCTTTCTTTTCGGAAGCATTGTCGGCAAATGGGCTTTTATACCAATAATTCTGATTCAATGGTGTCTTTTTATGTTTTTCATTTTGAGATATACTGAAAAAAAAACAAGAAAAACGTGGTTGCAAAAATCAAATAGTTTATTTAGTTGGAATATTTTGGCTTTATTTATTGGAATACTTCCTCTTCCATTATTTTTAATGCACTACGAAACATTAGGGATTTGGAAGGTTTGGTTACCTTGGATTTTATTAGCTTTAATCAATCCTTGGATTGAAGAATTTTATTGGCGTGGACTACTTTTTAACTACACAAAAAACTGGTCAAATTGGTCTACAATAATTTTTACAAGTTTAGTATTTGCATTAAGTCACGCAGTTTTCGGGGTGAATTCAGAGTTGAATAGTGGTTTAACAGTAATAATTTCAACATTTGTTATGGGCATAATTTGGGGACTCGTTTATAAAAAAACGGATAGTTTGAGGTGGATTATATTGGCTCACTTTTTAGTTGACTTTTTCAATCTTTCAGCAGCTTCATTTTTGGATTTATATGAAAAAGGAAATTGGTAGAATAATAAAATTAATTAAACTCTAATATGTCTGAATATTCATTTTTACATAATTCAAATATTTTTATTCACGTTATTTCAGGCTCAATTGCCTTATTACTTGGAATTATAGCTTTGACAACTAAAAAAGGTGGAAAGTGGCATAAGAAAAGTGGTAATTATTTTTTAACACTCTTAATAATTGTTGTGCTAACAGGACTAATTGGGGTTTTTATTTTTAAAAGAAATACTTTTTTATTAATAATAACTGTTTTGAGCGCCTATTACGGGTTCTCTGGATATAGGATTTTGCAAACCAAATCTAATAGTCCAAAATTAATTGATATTTCGTTTGCTATTGTTTCGCTTATTTCAGTTTCTTACTTTTTATACTATTTCAAGTCTATCGGAATGTATTGGTCACCAATAATTGTATATAGTACTGTTGGAGCTTTATTAATGATAATTAGTTACGATTTTATTCGTTATTTAATTCCAAAAAAGACTTACAGAAATATGTGGCTTTACGAACATATATTCAAAATGATTGGAGCATTTACTGCATTGTTATCTGCATTTTCAGGAACTATTTTTGAGAATTACCAACCATATAGTCAATTTTTACCTTCAGTTTTTGGAACATTATTACAGATTGGATTTATAGTATATCACGTGAGAAAATTTAAGAAAAATATAAAGCGGAAAGAACAAAGCGACGGAATAAAAACGGCACACAACATCGTATAAAATTAATTGCTTGGTACGAGCCTGCTTACGAAAATTCTCACGGATTTTCTGTTCAGTTTGTATTTGCTAAATTAGTGGCTTAAACACGCAACTAATCTTATACATAAACGTTGTAAAACATTCCCCACATAAAAAATTTCTATTAATTTCTTGAGCTAACGGTAAGAACTCCCG
>JBBSPS010000288.1:0-4373 GCA_038258655.1 Bacteroidia bacterium | reverse complement strand
TGGTTAATAAATATAAATTAACAGAAGGGCAAAATAATTCCTTAAAGATCAGTGAAAGCGATTTAACTAACGGTGTTTATTTTTATTCTGTAATTATTGATAATACTGTGAAGTCGTACAATAAAATAGTAATTGTAAAATAAAATTTTAAACTTAAAATAAGATAACCCCTTTATACAATATTGTATAAAGGGGTTATCTTTGTATAGAATGAAAGGGTTATTCTCATATCATATAAAATCTCTATTTGGAATTATAATCCCAAGTATATGCTTTATACATCCATCTTCTGCTCAAAACTTGGTTCCAAACTGGAGTTTTGAGATGATTCCATCCTGTCCAAATTCCCCGGCACAAGTGAATGTAGCTTTTCCTTGGGATAAAATATTAGGCGGTGGAGGAGGTTCACCTGATTATTTTAACAGTTGCAACTCATTCAGTACGTCTTATAGTATACCCTCTAATGTTTGGGGGTATCAATACGCTCATAGCGGTAATGCTGATGCTTTTGTGCTAACATATCTAGTTCCTGAGTATAGAGAATACATGCAAGTGCCTTTAAAAGATAGCTTAAAAGCAGGAAAGGAATACTGTGTGGAGTTTTATGTTTCAGCAGCAGATAAATACATGTACGCAGCAGATGGAATAGGGGCTTATTTTTCTAAAACACCTGTTTCAAGTTCACTACAAACGGTACTTCCATACACAGCACAAGTGAATAATCCTGCGGGAAATATATTAACAGACTCAATGAACTGGACAAAAATCATTGGAAGCTTTATGGCTACAGGAGGTGAAGTGTATATGGTAATTGGTAATTTTAAAGATGATGCAAATACGAATACCAGTATTATTAATAATGGAGCATGGAATACAAGTGCCGGATATTACATAGATGATGTGTCAGTAATTTTATGTAGTGATACTGTAAAACCTATAACCCCAATTTTTATTAGCAGCATAACATTACCATTACCAAATATTTTCACCCCCAACAATGATGGAACCAATGATGTATTTTCAATTACAAGTAAAAATATAAAAACACTTAATTGTAAAATATATAACCGTTGGGGCATACTTGTAGGTGAATTAAAAACTGTAAATGATGTTTGGGATGGAAGAAACACAGCAGGGGTACAGTGTACTGATGGTGTTTATTATTATATATTAACGGCAACAGGATTTGATGAGAAGGAGTATAGTAAGAAGGGGTTTTTGCAATTGGTAAAATAACTTACCACTTAAATATTACGCAACAATAAAACTATTACGTTTGAAAAACAGAGCAATAATCATTAAATAATTTTTACATAACACTTTTTGGCAGTGAATTGTTGTATACTTGCACGGTAATTTTAAAATCGAAATAAACTATTAAAAATATATTATTAATCCATCCGTAAAACGAACTTATGAAAAATGTAAAACAAATTTTTGGACTAACCTTTATACTATTTTATTTTTGTTGTAGTCCTATGAGATCGCAGACATATTTGTATAGACTGCCAACTCCCAATGCACAAAACAATCCCGATATGGTAGTTTTCGATAGAGAAGGAAATCAATATAATTTGAATGATTTGCATTTTGATATGGCAGCAGGCAGAACCATTTCTCCAACATGCAACGCAGGCATTTTTAGATTACACTATTCTGATGCAGGCACAGGGACAGGGTTTGATGATCCTATTTTAGGGCCACAAAGACAAGCGGTGGCTTGTCAAGTTTTTACAGATCTTAGTGGACTTATAATAGCGGCTCAAAGCCCATATTCAACTATTCCAAATTTAGGATCAGGAAATTCTTTTGTTGAAATTTGGGTACAACCATCAATAAATAACCCATCAGATGCCACCTTAGGGGTTGGTGGTCAGTTTTTTTTAACATCCTCACCAGGCATTGTGCATGGTTCGGTTTGGCAAACAATTAATTCAGGTATTGATTCGTGGTTTGGAATAAACAGTAATAACCTTGGAAATATGGGTATTTACCATGGATTGCTGAAATTAAATTTTGGGCATACTTTTTATTTGGGAGCAAATCCTTCTCTGATAACACCCACAGATGCAGATTTATATACAGTGATTCTTCATGAAGCTATACATGCTTTGGGTTTTGGCTCATTGATAGATTCAAATGGAAACAGTAAATTTACTAATACAAACCCCGGAATTTACAGTATTTATGATACTTATTTAACCGATAACGCTACAGGTAATAAGCTAATTAATTGGGATGGTTGCTATTCATCAGGTGCGTCAATTTCCCCTCTTTCAAAATTAACAACACCTTGCGCAATTCGTTTCAATGGCACTTCCAGCACTTTTGTTTCTTCTGATCCTGTTTGGTCAGGCGGCACAAGTTTAAGCCATTATCCTATTGGAATTTGTGGTAATCCGGGAACGTATGTTATGAATCCATCATTGGCACTTGGAGTAACCCGAAGAATCCCTTATATAGCTGAAGTTACAACTCTTTGTGATTTGGGATACTCAACATCGGGAACCTATGCTACAACAAATTACCCTGCAACAGGAATTTGCGGGTCTCGCGTAGCGGGGGTTAACGATTATGCAACGTATACGGGTACTGCACCCGGAACAATTGGCACCACTTTTCAAACTCCGAATAATACAACCTTTAATTTGTCAGGCGCAAATATTTTAGGAAACGATCAAAATGCCTCGTTTTATGATTGCGTGAGTGTAGTAAATGCTTCTGGTAATCTTACAGGATCATTATCGGGAGGAACAGGCAACACTATTACATTTACTCCCAATACAGGTTTTTCAGGTGTTGCAATTTTAAAATACATACCCAGAGCTAATGCAACAGGCAAAAGAGGTAATATAACTTATGTTTTTATTTTTGTTATGCCTCCTGCTTTGCCTCTATGTAAGCCAAATCAATGCGAAATGGTGTGTTATGGAGGGTTTGAGGAATTTACTTCTCAACTTCAATATGATTTACATACTTTAGGTGCTTTTACTGCCGGAGTAAATAACTCATTTAGTTATAATGCTATCAATGGAGACAATTCCCCTGACTTTCGGAATACTACGTTGAATTTCCCTCAATACGCCTCATGCGGAGGAACATTCACACCTATAAGTGCTCACACAGGAACAAATTTTGTTATGCTGGTAATAAGAAGAGATGCTGCGGGAACTAATTATCCGGAAGGCCCGGCCTTCCCCTTAAATGCACCTTTATTACCTGGCGAGACAGCAACAGTAACGGTATGGGTAAGGTATAATACCAGTTTATGTAATGCCGGTATACAGGCGAGATTTACAGACGTAAAACCTTGTCAAAACAATACATTTCTAAATAATTGTAGTGGGTTAATCCAATCTGTTGTACAAACATCACCCGCATTGGCTAATAATACCAATTGGCAGCAGGTGCAATTTGTATATACAAATAACACAGCCAGTACATTTACTTATTTATTGTTAAACTCTTTTTCTTTCCAAACGATTAGTATTGGTGCTATTTTTATTGATGATATTTCATGTGTAAAAAATACACCAAACTTATCTATCACAAAAACAGGTCCTGCCAGTGCGTGTCCTAATGATATAATAACATATAACATTAATGTTTGCAATAACTCTACTTTTCAGGCTAATAATGTTCAAATAACGGACGTATTGTCTTCTGGGCTTACTTATTCCACCGGAGGAACATTTGTTTACCCAACTCAGACAATCCCAGTGCTTGCGGCAGGTGGATGTCAAAATTATACAATTAAAGCTCAGGTGAATTCTACCAATGGCAATGTTTCAAATACCGCAAATGTTAGCTCTGGCGGATGTCTTAAAAACAACAGCCAGAACATTGTTACAACCACTATTAATCAATCAACTTTAAATATTACTGAAACAGTTAGTAATGCCAATCCCTCACCTGGTAGTACAATTAATTTGACGGTAACTATTTGTAATTATACCTCAAATCCTGTAAATAATATTACAGCTCAAACAAATATTCCTTCCGGTTATGTTATTACACCTGGCACAGGATATACCGTATCAGGTAATACCATTTCATTTAATTCATTTAATCTTTTGGGCGGAACAATAACCTCTCCTTCCTGTTCTACATTTGTAATCCCTGTAACAGTTGGCTCTTCCGGTTCGGGTAACATTTGTACCACACTATTATCTGGAGGAAATGTTTGTACTATACAAAATAATTGTATAACAATTACTGTATGCCAACGTTCCGTAACGGCGAGTGCATCACCAAGTACCATATCGCCACCCCAAACCAGCCAATTAAATGCAATTCCGGGTAGTTTAGCATATTCATACAGTTGGCAGCCAACAACAGGTCTAAACAATCCTACCATTTATAATCCTATAGCA
>JBBSPS010000287.1:0-4403 GCA_038258655.1 Bacteroidia bacterium | reverse complement strand
TTTAATGTTTTTGTAGTTGAATTGTGGTTCGTTATAAAATAAACCTTTTCAAATGATTCTTGGCATTTGCTTTCTTGATAGGTAGGAATTTCCAGGTAAAGAATGAACAAGGGATAGCATATTTATGGTGATGGTACGGGCTTTTCCTCTAATATTCTTGAACCAATACTTCAGTTGGAATATTTAAAGTCGAATTTAATTTTCTAATCATACTTAATGTCAGCTTACGTTTTCGGTTAAGTATTTCACTTACTCGACTTGTAAAACCTACGACTTCTGCCAAGTCTTTTTGTTTCATTCCCATTTGTTCCATTCGGAATTTAATAGCCTCAATTGGGTCAGGCATTCCAATTGGATAATGTTCATCTTCATATTTTTCAATTAGAATAGACAACACTTCCGCTTCATCTCCTTCGGGGGTGTCAATTTCTGCATGAAAAATACCCTCTAACCTTTCCAATGCTTGGTCATAGTCTTGTTCTGTTTTAATTGCTTTTATTTCCATATCAAATGTTGTTTACGTCTATTTTATCATACTCTTTATGGGTTCCAATAAACCTTATGAAAACCCATTTTCTCGGAAAGTTGATTTCGACAATCAGTCGATATTTGTTTCCACAAATATTAAATACAACTCTACTATTTTTCAATATACTTGCTGATGTGTATTGCGATTTTATTTCGTTTGGACTATTCCAATCGGCTTTTCTAGCTTCCCGATACCAAACCATTAATTGTTGTTCGCTATCTGGATTTAATTCCCAAAATTCTCGTAAAGTTCGTTTCGCAATTACTCTCAAAATATACTTTTACTGCGAAGATAGTAAAAAATTACCAAATTGGTAATATAGTCGATTTTTTTTAGCTTCCAACTAACGTTAAATTTTAACTACTGATATTCAGCATGTTATTAAATCCAACGTCTTCTGGCTTAATTTCAAATTTAGCAATATTCCTTTTGATTCTATTTACCATTTTCTGTTTTCTTTTTTGGTCAAGAAAAAGATATTCTGTGGGTGGATTATATGGGACTCCTTTTACAAGCATATTCCAAATAATTACGGCTAGTTTTCTTGCAGTAGCACTTACGGCAGTTGCTCTTCCTTTTTTGTAGTTTAGTCTCTTAAAAAAATCAGATAAATGGCCTTCTTTCAAATTTCCTATTGCATTTGCAGCTTGTCTTAATGCGATTTTAAGCCTATTACTGCCTTTGGGCAAATGGTGGCTCAAAACTTTTCCGCCACTTATTTTATTGTTTGGTGCGAGCCTAAGCCAGGATGTAAATTGTTTTGCAGATTCAAACTTCTTTATTCCGTCCAGACCTATTTCACTTATAAAAGCCATAACTGTGGCATCATTAACGCCTTCAATTGCCATTAGATCCACTCCTTCAAAGTATTGATAGGACAATTGATTTATGTCTGCACCAGTTATTGTGTTTTTGTTTTTCCTTTTGTAAGGTTTTTTGGTTGCAATATGTTGTTTCTTATCATCATCTTTATCAATAATTTGCTCAAGATATTTTTTAATTTGAGCATCTACTGCTTTTTTTTGCTCTTGAAGGTGCAGATAAGTTTCCCATTCTTGTTTTAAGGCAAAAAAATAATCTTCTCGACCATTGTACTGCAGGGCTTTTGCAATTTCAGTTTCTGGTTTTTTACAATTGTAATGTCTGTATTTTGCCAGCTCTTCTCCCGATTTTTCCCCATCAATAAAAGCTTGGATGATTTTTGTACCTGTAAGCCCTGCAATGTCATTTACCACCACATCAAGGCGCATATTCATAAGACGAAGATATTTTTGAGTTTTTAGAATGGTACTTGCCGATTGTTTTAGGATATTCTGCCGGTGCCTGGAGTATGTCCTAATGATTGAGGTAACACTATCTGGTAAAAAACTACTGCTCAATAAACCTAATGTGTGCAGTTTTTGAATCCATTGACAATCTAAGATGTCTGTCTTTTTTCCTTTGATATTTTTTGTTTGACGACCATTAACTAAAATAACATCAAACCCATAAACGCCCAAGGATGAAAATAGGTTTTGCCAATAGGTGCCAGTGCTTTCCATGGCAATGGTGGTAACTCCGTGTTTCTCTAGCCACTCACAGAGTTCTTGGTGGTCTTGGCTGTACACGCCAAATTCTTTTACGTCTTGGGCATTTTGCCCCACAGCTACCCAATGACTTCTACTGCCTACGTCAATTCCTGCTGCATTGGGATTGACTACTTCTAAAGAGATTTTCTTTTTTTTCATCTTGAAAAATTTTAGAGATTAATAAAAAGCTCCAAGAAATGTAACTACGTATTTTGAAATTATTCCAATCGGGATTACTATAAAAAGTATCGCCATTAAACTCAAACCCAAGCAATGGTAATCTATTGCTTTTTACATTCGGACCTTGATTGCGGTCGGGCTTTTAATGCACCAATGCGAAAACCGGCCTTAACAAGGAGCAATTCCACAAAGATACGCTCGTTAGCGGAAAAACTCAACTCGATTTTTTAGTAGGGGGATTGTTGGTAACGTCAGTCTGTATAATAACCTGTCGCTATTTTTGTTATTTGAACCAAATTACAGATTTTGTTTTAAACTGCGAGCGCCATTTTGATTTTCTTATTGTTATTGGCAAATATTGCTATATATGCTAAAAATAGGTTTACTTCTAAAAACTCGAGACTGTAAAAGCCTTCTCGTTTCATTTTTATTCATTGCCAATCTTTAACGCTACTAGCTAAAAGCTAGCAGTAGCAGCAAGCTATGGAACAGCGGAGAAAATATCCGAATCATTGCAACTAGTTACAGACCAAACCATAACTTTTTTAGTGCTTGTTTTAAACAGTTATTAGTTACATAAAAGATTAGAGTATTCAACTAATTCTATTAAATTGTCTGTATGGTAAAGGTCGCTATCTAAAAAAGATATTATCTCCTCGCACGCTACCGCTAAGTTTTACTTAGTGGCGGTAACATTTTGAACTCTAAAAAACTTTACTTCTTATCGATCGGCACTTTAAAAAATTTCTCTTTTTGTTTTTTTCATTGTCAATCTTTAAAGCTACTAGCTAAAAGCTAGCAGTAGCGGCAAATTATGGAACAGCGGGGGATTTTTTTATTCCATTATTATTTTCTTCAAATCCATTCTCTCGTGTAATATTCTCGTTATTTCAACATAGCTTTCGCTTAAAGTTCTGTAGAATATTATATGTCGATTTGCTTTCAATCCGAAAAGTTGCTTCGATATTCCTTCATAATTCTTTCCTAAATCTGGGTTTTCAGCAATTTCTTGACAGTTAGAAATTAGTTCTTCGTAATATTTGTCAGCTTGATTTTCCGACCAAACCTCAAATGTATAATCCCAAATCTTTGATAAATCCTCAACAGCTTTATTCGTTAATTTATATTCACCCATTAGAGTGCTTTTTCGCTTTAAGAGATTCAAGATGTTTTTTTGGGTCAAAGTCGTGTGCTGTTCCGCTGTCAATCCCTTCTTGAATTGCGTTTTTTAAAGCAATCACTTTACTTTCTTCCTCTTCTAAAAGTCTTAATCCAGCACGTATAACTTCGCTAACATTTTTAAATCTTCCTTTATTTATGCTACTTTGGACGAATTGGTCGAAATAATTCCCGAGTGATATGGATGTGTTTTTGTTCATTTGAATACTATTTGATTCAAATATACCAAAAATTGGTATGTTTGCAAAAAAATTCTCAAATTGCCCACAACATCAGTCGTAAAATGAAACTTTAAATTTTTTCTAAAAATCAACATTAGTCAGAATACTCACCAGTACAATTCCGCATCAAGTAATAAAATAGGCTCTTCATTTTTTAAATTATATTCCGCAAATTCGAAAGCTTTATTGCAATAATCGTCCTCACTAAAAATCAGATTTTCAAAATTCCAAAATTTTTCTTTATCAGAATCCAATTCTTGACTGAAAAAATAAAAATAAATCCTAGTAAAATCAAAGTTAAGATTTTTTTCATATTTTGGTTTTTATATAAATATTCTCCAAATTCTAAAAAACGATACAATCATTGCAAGTATTGAAATTAGCATTGCAATTGATACTAATATTCGATTCTCTTTTTTTCTTAAATAGTTGACTGATATTATAAATCCAATTAAAGATAAAATTCCCAAATAATATCTATAAATAAATTTCAATTCTGACAATCCAAATAATGCTCTCGTTTTTCCGGTGGATTGAATATAATCTTGGTAAGTATTTATGCTCACTTTTACAGCGAAAATCAAGCAAATAAAACTCACGAATATTATCAAATAAATTATCTTTTTTCTATCCATAAATTTTATTCTGCAAAGGCCTACAAGGCAATTTACTGTAGGATTTTAGCTAAAGGAAAGAGTAAAAAACTGGCATTGATAGCGGTGTGCA
>JBBSPS010000286.1:0-4406 GCA_038258655.1 Bacteroidia bacterium | reverse complement strand
TAATCTTTTGCTTATTAATTCGCCATTTTGGCGTTGTAGAACGCGGAGTTCTTTTATTGTTTCTTTTATTTTAATTTGAAGGGGTAGTGCCATGATGTTTGTTTTTATAATTATTATATAGTCCAAAGGTAATAAAAAAATGATACAAACTAATATTGGTCTATATATTATTTATAATTGGTATTATATAAATTAGTCCATTACTCTCTTCTCTTTTGGTGAAAATTCCAAACTTTAAAAAATATAAGTTAGGCGTAGCATGTCGCTACGACTTAAATGGTATGAAGGCTATGGTTAACCAGGTTAATGTTATGGTTAAAAAAAGAGGAAAGAAGATATACTTCTTTCCTCTTTTTGTTATAGGGAAATTTTATAGAAAAAGTTATTCCGCTACCTGCACCATTTTAAATGGCACGTTGATAATGGCTTGGTAATCTTCACCGGCTTCCAGCATATCTTCATCATCTTCTTCATAATGCCAGTTAATGGTAACTTTGCTGCCGCCTTTGTTGATGGCTTCCAATTTTTTAAACACATCTAAAATACATTTAGATGAACTGGTGTTGAAATACTCTAACTGAATATTTACATTGGTTGTAGGTTGCGGTTTCCCTGCATATTTTTCTAACCAGTCCACTAATGGTTTATAAAACTCAATAGAATTTTCAGGAATCGAGCGTCCTTTAATTTCTAAAAAACCTTTACCTGTATCAAAAGTAATGGTTGGTGTTTTTGGTGTTCCTTCAATTGAAATTGTTTCCATACGTTGTTTTCTATTTTATTGAGATATTTTAATGTTTAAACTGAAAAATGAAAATTTATCATCAACAGGTAAAAAGTTAAAGTTTAATTTTTCGCCCGTTTTGCGTGCTATATCAATCATTCCTAATCCGCCTCCGCCTTTTAATGACATTTCGCCATTATTTAAAACTTCTTTGTAATATTCTTTTAATTCTTCTTTGGAAAGCAGGTTAATATCCTCTAAACGTTTTTTTAAACCTTCTACTGTTTCGTTTTTAATGTAATTTCCGGTAACGATATTGTACTGGTTAGTGAATTTGCCGATCATAAAAATGGCTGAACGGGCTTTGTCATTTTGATCAGGCGCTACCTCATCCATATGATGGTAAAGGTTTTGGAGGCACTCTACCAATACATTATATACTTTCTTTTTAATTTTGGGTTCTTCCTGCAGGTTATCCAATTTGGATTCCATTATTTGCAGAATGGATGTTAGTAATTCAGAAGTAATGTCGCCTTTAAAAGAAAGCATAATGTTATTACGCTCCATTTTATCGTAGAAATCATATATGTCTAACATCATATAAAATGCTTATTAATTCGCTAAGACCCTTATTTCAAATAAATAAATTCAAACAAATATATAAATAAGTTTAATATAACAAAACTCTTAGTTCATGGTAAATGAAAAGGTGTTACCATTAATGATAATTGTTGCCTGGTTATCACATGTGCCATTTCCAAAATCAATGGTACGAGCAGGTAATCCCGACGGTGTTAAATTCAATTTTCCAGATTCAATCCAGCTGCAGGATGAACGTTTGATAACAGGCGCTACTGTGGCAACAGTATATGTCAGGCCGTTACGGTCTCTGCCATTGGCAGTGCCGGTTAGCTGAAATACGTCGTCATTAGGAGTAGTGGTGCTTGCGCCTGCTGTTTGCGTTAAAGTGTGGGTAGCAGCCCATTCTAAACTCCAGGCAGCACTTATACATTGGCCTTTATAGATGGTATTTGTAAAAGTGTTGGCTGCATCGTGTGTGATTTTAATACTGTCGGCAGTATAACCCATATTGTTTACATAATAATTAATTAATGTTATTTTTATAGAACTTCCTTTAAGGCCCCATCTATTTGAAAACACACATTTAATTTGCCCTGTGCGTATTTTACCATCAACGCTATCAGTGCAGCCTGCGCCATAGTCAATGATCATGATCCTTGGCCAGCCACCTGTATAAGTAGTACTGTCTATAGTAATTGCCGGGCAAATATTTTGCATAGTTCTTACTCCATTTTCGTTAATAGCAATGCTATTTACATTGGGCATAACTTTCGTAAACTCTGATTCACAAATGTTGTTGTCTACGGCTGATTGTGTTTTAGTGTCGGGTTTATCTTTTTTGCAGGAATTAAAAGTGAATGCTACAACACTAATCGCTATAATGGAAGAAAATAGAATACGTTTCATTGTGTATGTTTTTATTTTATCCCGATGATTTTGTCTCGCAATACAAATTTAGTAAAATTTACAATATTTCAAACTTTATGATTAAACCTTATTGCCATTGCTAGGAAGGGTTCTAAGCGATCTTATTTTTATAATTAAATCGTATGCCAATTACCAACCAGATGTTACTATGTCCATCTTCATAAATACAAATTACGCTGTATGAACTTATGTTGTTTTTGTAAAAAGCATAAAAAATTTGAAAGTAAATACATAAATTTTAAGCAGTGCGTAATTTATTACATCTTAATCCCTATCACTAAAATATCATCTACCTGATCCAATTTGTCTTTCCATTGTTGATGATGGTAATCAAGTAAATGTTTTTGTTTAGACATTGTGTTGTCCTGAATTTCAATAAGCAGGTCCTGAAATTTTTTATATTTAAATTTTTTACCGGATGGCCCGCCAAACTGATCGGCATAGCCATCCGTAAACATATAAATAGCATCTCCTTTTTGCAACGGGACAATGTGGTTGGTAAATATTTTTATTTCAGAATTATCCGTATCGGCTCCAATGGCTTGTTTATCAGCTTTAATTTCGATAAACTTTTTATCACGTACAATGTACAAAGGGTTATTCGCCCCAGCGTACTGAAGTTCCATTTTTTTAAAATTGATTGCACACATCGAAATATCCATTCCATCTTTAATAGAGTTTAATGTTTTAGTAATTTCATTATTTAAAAAGCCAAGCGCATCGGCAGGAGTATTAATAGCGGCATTGCTAATGGTTTGATTTAAAACAGTGCTGCCGATGATGCTCATTAATGCGCCCGGAACCCCATGCCCTGTGCAATCTACAGCAGCTAATACAACAACTTCCTCTGAGGTTTTGCTTCCGGCAGGAGTGGTTAGTACAGTGGCATACCAGTAAAAATCTCCGCTAATAATATCTTTTGGTTTATATAAAATAAAATAATCATTCAGTACTTTGTCAATTTCTTCGAATGCTGGCAATATGGCTTGTTGGATACGTTGCGCATAATTGATACTGTCACGGATGTCTTTGTTTTTTTCTTCAATAATTTCATTTTGTATACCTAATTTTTTATTTGATTCGGCTAAAGCCAATCGCGCGATAATTTCTTTTTTAGTAAGATTGGTGCGGGTATTTATTAATAAGATTGTGAACAAGGCCACAGAAGCAGTAAGCAAGCCCCCATTAATTAAAATATCACTTAAGGCCAATGTACTATTCAGCCAAAACATAATTATATTTCCAATGAAAGAAATTGTAACAATTGCTATAGAATAAACAGGACGCCACACTACAAACATGCCAGCGCCAATAAATAAAGCGATATAAGCAAACGTATGTTTTTGTAATTGGGGAATATCCATTACACTGTACATATAAGCGTTTTGTATGGATATACCGATGAAGGGAACCAACGCGATAATTTCCGGATGCATCGATAATTTATTTCTAAACAGGATCACTAAAAGAATCGCGAATGAAACGATTGACCGGAAAATAAAAAAATTAGTAGCATGTGCCGGAATGGTATAATAATCGGCAATGGACCAGATGGGATTTAATATTACCGCTACCCATGCTATTAATATGTGGTATTTAAAGGCGGTAACCTTTAACTCACTTTCCCAATTAACGGGAGTAACATAATTAGGTTTTAACATGTGTCATTTCCTATTATTAATTCTTTATACTCCTTAAGGTTAAAATTATTTTTTTTTTGAATTTTAAATTCTGAATAAGTCTTGAGTTTAAAAATAACTATTTATAAGATTTGCTTTACTATTAATCAGTAAATTTGTGAACTATTTAAAATAAACAATATGAATCGTCCTAAATACTATATATATCTGCCTATTGTGTTCGCACTTCTTTTAATTCTTGGAATATTTATAGGTAGTACTTTTCACCCGGGCAGATTAGGAACTATTTCTCTTGATGCTGGTAATAAATATACTAAAGTGAATGAAATTTTACGATATGTTCATCAGGAATATGTTGATACAATCAATGATGAACAACTGGTTGATAAAACCATTGTAGCGATGCTTCAAAATCTTGATCCTCATTCCAGCTATATTACCGAGCAGGAGTTGGAAGCCACTAACGAACCACTGCAAGGTAATTTTGAAGGCATTGGTGTAGAATTTAATATTGTGGATGATACAATAAGAGT
>JBBSPS010000285.1:0-4421 GCA_038258655.1 Bacteroidia bacterium | reverse complement strand
CGTTCACAATCCCTGCCACAAACGACAAAATCGTAGCAATTCGCAGATTATGTTTTAAGGTTCTGCTTTTACCTTGATGTCTAAACATTTTTTTACCATCTAGTTAAGTTATTCAAATTATGACCAATGTTTTGAGCTGCATTCTAAAAATATTGTATTCTATCTTTCTAAAACTATCAACATCTTGGCTCTACAGTTAGCTTGCAAGGTCAAAGTTTACCAATATGGGAAATTACCTCCAAAGGATTTAGCTATACGAACGACAATGCGTGAACACCCCTGCTTGCGTACGAGTAATGTTATTACCTCGCCCCTCTTTGTAGGCCGTTTAGATATACTCCATTTATTATCAGTATTATTGTTTGTTGGGTAAGTGGCACTTCCTATTTTTTTTGGGTGCCCTAAAGTTTTAGCCATTATTAATTTTCAATTCTAATTTCGGTATGTCTTATTTCGCCACCCGTTGTACCCGTCTGTTTAGCAAAAAATAGAACCACAAGCGAAAATAGTAATACAAACATGGTAAAAAGATTTGAAAATTTCTTTTGCTTAAAGCTTACCCAAAGTCCGAGTAACGAAATACCTCCCAATAAATAGGAAAGAATAGAAAATGTTTCTGCGGTTTCTTCATGGCTTTCGATGTAGTTCTCTGCAACTCCACCAATTTTTTCAACTACCTCTTCTGCTTCTTCACCAGTAGACATTGCTGCAATAGCAGCGAGTGCTCCAAAGATAAAAATCATATATGCAGTTCGCTTGACTGCTGCTGATTTTGAAATAATTCCTGCAATCATTACTATTATTCCAACTAACGGAAAAATTATAGGTAAATGATTTACTACTAAATGCCAATGTGCTCCGTTCATGATTATTTATTTTAAAATTTTAATTATACATTAACGCCAAAAATATATCCCACTAATGCTGATAATCCCATTGCAATTGTACCCCAAACTGTAATTCTTAAGATTGCTTTACTCATACTTGAGCCCCCTGTTTTTGCAGAAGTTGCACCTAAAATGACAAGAAAAATAATAGTAAAACCATATAGCCAATATTCCATTCCTTTTACTGTAGCAAAAAGGACAATTAATAATGGCAGAACACCCCCAACTGTAAATGATGCACCCGATGCTATAGCTGCCTGTATAGGGTTTGCCTGACTAATTTCATTGATACCTAATTCTTCTCTCATATGAGCAGCTAAAGCATCCTTTTCGGTCAGTTCAAGGGCTACTTGCATGGCTGTTTCTTTTTTTAGTCCTCGCTTTTCAAAAATTTGCGCCAAAATATTTAATTCTTCCTTTGGCATTTCTTTCAGCTCGATTTTCTCTCGTTCAATATCTGCTTTTTCTGTGTCTGTTTGGGAGCTAACAGAAACATATTCACCGGCAGCCATTGATAAAGCACCTGCAACAAGTCCTGCGACAGTTGCTAAAACCATAGGCTCTCTTGTTGCACTTGCGGCAGCAACTCCTATTGCCAGACTTGATATAGATATTATTCCATCATTTGCACCCAAAACAGCGGCTCTTAACCAATTGCTTCGGTGTATGTAATGACTATCTAAATAATTATCGATCGTTAGTTTTTTCATATGTTTATTCCATATCAAATAAGTTTAACTTATTTTTTGCTATTCTTAACTCCTCTTGTAAATCACTAATTTGATTAAGCAAATTGTGAATAACATCAATACCCTCAATATTAATATTCAATTCGTAATGAAAATGAATTGCCCTCTCAACTTTTTTTAACTGCTCATTTGAAATGTAATCTTTATCGTCTACAACTATTATCTCAATAAGCCCATAATCATTCAATGATTTAATGAAGGAAAAATCTACGTCACAATTTGAACAAAAGTGTTCAATAAGTACCAAATTAGTTGTTTCCATTATTTCTGATTTTTTGTAATTCTTTTAATAATTCTATTTCTTTTACCGATAAATTTGTAGGTAATTTAACCTGATAAGTAATATAAAAATCCCCAAACTCATTTTCCTTTTTGTAAACCGGAAAACCTTTTCCTTTCAATTTCACCATCGCGCCTGATTGAGTTTCTGGAGGAACTTTAAGTTTGACCTTGCCATCAAATGTATCGATCAAAACTTCCCCACCAAGTAAAGTGGTGTACATATCCAAATCGACAGTTGCATATAGATTACTTCCTTCTCTTTTAAATTTTGTGTCATTTAGTATAGAAAAAGTAATATGCAAATCTCCTTTCGGACCGCCATTTGCACCTGCAGTACCATGCCCTGCTATTTTAATAGTCTGTCCATTTTCAATACCTGCCGGAAATGTTAACCGAATATTTTTACCGTTAACGGTTAATATTTGCTGCTGTGATTTATATACATCTTTTAAGTTAAGATGCAGTTCTGCGTTTAAATCCTGGCCTCTGAATTTTGTCTGTCTTCCCTTATTGCCAGAAGAACCGCCATACATCGATTCAAAAAAATCTGAAAAGTCGCCTGAAAATGCTCCATAATCCTGTTGTTGATTCGTGCTTCGTTGCGACCGCTGTTGCTTTGCATTTTTGAGCTCATCAGCATGCTTCCAGTCTTTTCCAAACTCATCATATTTCTTTCGCTTTACAGGATCACTGAGCACTTCATTCGCTTCGTTGAGGACTTTAAATTTATTTTCCGCTTCCTTATTATTAGGATTCAAGTCGGGATGATGTTTTCTCGCCAATTTTCGATAAGCCCTTTTTATGTCAGCTTCAGAAGCAGATTTGGCAATCTCTAATATTTTATAGTAATCAATGAATTCCATATTTTATTTTTAAAGCATTTTTTAAAGAGTCACATGTTTTTCTACTACCAACCTTGCCAATAAATAACTCAATGTACTTTCTGCTCCCTTGTTCAGGTTTACCTTATATCCTTTTAATCCATCATAACAACCACTAGTACTGGGGTTGTAAATAATTTGATTTAAATGATTTTCATCCTAAAATCAATTGAATGCTGTTTTCAACTCATTTCAAAAATCTTACTTATGATTTTCCAAATAAAATTTTTCAAATGCTCAAATCAGTAATGGGGTTTAATTCATTTACCAGGATTGTATTTTTAACCGCCAAATTAAATTAACCATAGTTTTTCTTGCATAATTTACTATTGCAACCAACTTTAATGGTTTAAATACATCAGTTTTGAAAAAGGATGAATTACCCACATACGCAATAATTCTTTCCCTACTTTTGCTCTTTCAGCTACATTTATGCCTGATACAACAACATTTCCACCATGTTTTTACAGGTGATTTTCCAAAATCGGTTGCTGCCCTAGTTATTATAATAGCGTTGTTTTTCATACTATAAAAATAGGTACAGTTGCTTAAGAAAAATGTGATATTCGTCAGTTATATAGATGACATTTATAGAGGTAGACAAACTAAAAAGGAGTTTTTGTATGATTGATACAATTCCAAGCTGGACCAGGTAAAGGTAAGCCTTATAGATGCTGAAAACGTTACACAATTAGATTTGATTGTTTTAAGTTTAAAGAGAAAGGCCTTTAAAGCTTCAAAAAATATTCTCAATTAATTATTCCTCTTTTGGAAAGAGGGATTTGAAAAACTGGGAGTTGAATCTGTAATTTGTTCGAATTGTTTGGAAAGGTTTGATACACTTAAATATTTATAAAATATTTATGTAAGGTTCAGTTCTTCTTTGGTAATAAGCTCCTTAACCCTCTCCATTTTCTATTGTACAATGAAGTGATCGATAATAAATAATTGCTTTTATTTTGTAAAAAACCATCCCATTATATGGTAATCCTGATGTAATTTTCACTATATGATTAGCTTATTTCACTACTAATAAAGCGCCATAGGCATAAGAACTCGCAAGAAGCTATCCTAGAAAATTACCAAAGAAAAAAATAGCGTGAAATGTCGCTTGATTTTGGGGAGATTTTGAGTAATAGAAGGCTTGAGAATCAGAAATTATGTCAATATCTTTCTATATAAACTTTGCGGGTTTTTACTAGGAATTAGGTAAACCCATAAGGTTTGGTAACTTGAAAGTATTGAAGAGGATGTCCTGTGAGCAACAGTCCATGGGACATGGTGGTGGAAAATTTAAGGGATGTATGATTCAATTGTCACATATAGCCTCACCCCAACCCTCTCCAAAGGAGATGGAGTTTGAACATGGAATCATGGCGACTGTAATGATATTTCCTTAAAGGCCTTTTCAAGATAATTCCAAGCCCTGTTAAGGGTGTAATCTTCGTAGCCTAGGGTGCCAGCCCTAGGATAAAAGCACAATAATTGGCCGATTTAGGCGGTATTTTTGATCCGCAGGAAATCAAAAATAATGACAAAATCTTATAATGCAGCCATTTCCTGGAAATGTCCTTTGAGCCCCAGTCCGTGAGAAAAAACAATCTAGCAACTAGCAATCAACT
>JBBSPS010000284.1:0-4422 GCA_038258655.1 Bacteroidia bacterium | reverse complement strand
AGAATTATTTTTCCCAAATTTAGTAGCAGAAAAACCAAGTTTTCGACAAATCATTTCGCATAACATTCGATATAAGGATTTAAGTATTAATAATACCTTAAAAACATTGGATAAGTTTACTTCCGATGCCGAATACGAAACTCTATACTTATATCTTCTAGGTTGCGAGTTTAATGAAGGAAATCAAAAACAAGAAATACTTCAAAATATACGACAAGAAGATAATTTTAAAAAACGGTTAGAGAAATTTCAAACGAAATCAGCATATGAGACTACACTATCTCTCATTGAAAACGATATTGAGGAATTAAATGTTAAAAAGTCTAAGCTAAACCTAAACGAAAATTTTGATTCAGATTTGAACAAATTAAATGAAATCAAATATGAAATCAACAAAATAAGTTCCGAGATAAGTAAAATAAATATTAGAAAGGAATTAATTATTGAGGCAAAAAATGATTTAGAATCACATAAGTCAGAAATTGACCTTCCACAACTTGAGCAAATTTATAATCAAGCAACAGATATATTAGGAGAGTTACAAAAATCTTTTGAAAATATGGTAAACTACCACAATCAAATGATTACAGAGAAAGCAAAGTTTATTAATAATGAACTACCTAATTTAGAGCAAAAACTTGAGCAAAAACATAAACAATTAGAAGTCTTATTAAGCCAAGAATCAAAATTATCTAAATTGATTGCTAAAAGCGATTCATTTGAAGAATTAGAACTTTTGATTAGTGAATTAACTGAGAAATACAGATTAAAAGGAGAATATGAAAATACAATTCAACAACTTCAAGAAGTTGAAGACAATCTGAACTCCTATAACACCGAACTAAAAGAAATTGATGAAGCGTTGTTTTCCGATGAATTTGAAGAAAAGGTAAAAACTCAATTAAACAAATTCAACAAATATTTCTCATCTGTTTCTGAATACCTTTATGACGAAAAATACGCATTAAAATATGAAAAGGTAACAAATAGAAAAGGACAGCGATTATATAAATTTTCCGCTTTCAATACAAACTTTAGTTCAGGCAAAAAACAAGGAGAAATTTCTTGTTTCGATATCGCTTATATTCTTTTTGCTAGAAATGAAGAAATACCAAGTATGGATTTTCTATTAAATGATAAGAAAGAACTAATGCACGATAATCAATTAGTTAAGATAGCTCAGTTTGTCAATGAAAATAATATTCAATTTGTTGCATCAATTTTAAAGGACAAATTACCTGTTGAATTAAATAATCCTGACAACTTTATATTGGAATTATCAGAAGATAATAAACTCTTCCGAATTGAAAATAAATAAAGCACTGGCTACAACACCGTGTATAATTAATTGCTTGGTTCTCGCCTACTTACGAAAATCCTCGCGGATTTTCTATTCGGTTTTTATTTACTAAATTAGGTGCTTAACCACGCAACTAATCATACACAAAACCGTTGGCAAACATTAAAAAAAAAATCCTATGAATATAAAATATAACGAATCTGAAAATACGATAGAAATAAAAGACGGTTTGAAAACCCAATATTGGATGATAAATATTATGGCGATTTTGAATATCATAAATTCAATACTTTTCCCAGTTTTTGTACTTGAAAAAAAACAAATGGAATGGTTCGGATTTATTTGGGTAATTATTGGAATTGCATCAGTAATAGGTTTGATTTATCAAATTTGGAAAAAAACTGCATCTGAAAAACTTAATCTATCTGAAATCAATTCGCTCACTGAAAAACAAATTTTTGGACGTAAAAGGTTCAGTTTAAAATTAAAAAACGGAAAGTTGAGAGAATTAATGGAAATGAAAAACGAATCTGATATTAAAAAAGCTAAAGAATTATTTGAAAATATCGGAATTGAAACAAGCTGAATAAAAACGATTTGCCAACACCGTGTATAATTAATTGCTTGGTTCTCGCCTACTTACGAAAATCCTCGCGGATTTTCTATTCAGTTTTTATTTACTTAATTTGTTACTTAACCACGCAACTAACCATACACAAACACGTTGGCAACAATATGAAGAAAACTCTACTACTATTAATATTTGTTATGTTATTAACAAACTGTGGTCATGAAAATTTGACCGAAACCGAAAAACTCACATCATTAGCCAAAGTTTGGGGTTTCCTTAAATATTATCATCCTCAAGTTGCAAATGGAAAATATAATTGGGACGAACAACTTTTTAAAATTATACCAAAAGTTAAAAATGTAACAGATAAAGAACAACTGTCAAAAATCTATATAGATTGGATAGAAACTCTTGGAGAAATACAGATATGCGAAAAATGTAACCAAAATTCAAATGTAGGAAATTTCAATGCTAACTTCGACTTAAATTGGCTTGATGACAACACCCTCTTCACAGAAAAGCTTTCGAAAAAGTTAAGATATATTCAAACTAATAGACATCAAGGCAAAAAACAATACGTATCGTTAGCACCCGCTGTTGGGAATATTGTAATTACAAATGAAGAATCCTATTCATACGATTGGGAAAATGAAAACTTAAGACTTCTTACACTTTTTAGATATTGGAATATTATAGAATATTTTTATCCATATAAATATCAAACCGATACAAAATGGAGTGAAGTCTTAAATCAGACAGTTTTAAAATTTCAAAACCCTAAAAGTGAAATGGACTATAATCTGGCTATGCTAGAATTAATTGTAAGTGTAGATGACAGTCACGCTCGTTTAGCCACTAAATCCACAAATAGTTTTTTTGGACTTAAATGGATTCCCGCAAAATTTGAAATAGTTGAAGAGAAAGCAATTATCACAGAATTGTATAACGATTCACTCGCTCTACTTAATGATTTGAAAATTGGAGACATCATAAACAAAGTAAATGGAAAAACTATTCAGGAGGTTTACAACAAAAACGAAAAATATATTGCAGGTTCTAACGAAGCACGAAAAAAAATCAATTCTTATTCCTCCATTTTCAATGGTTCAACGGATTCTGTAAATATTGAGTTATTAAGAAATAATAAAACTATAAAAAAAGCGGTTGGAAGATACCCTTTTGATGATTTCAAATATAATTGGACTCAGTCCAACGAAAAATTTAAAATCCTCAAAGAAGATATTGGTTATATCAACATGGGAGAAATCAAAATTGAAGATGTTCCTAAAATCATGGATTCTCTTGCAAACACTAGAGCCATTATAATAGATATTCGTAATTACCCTAATAATACTCTGTATTCGGTATCAAGTTATATATCTTCAAAAACAAATGATTTTTACTCGATAACTCGTCCAAATTTAGATTATCCTGGGAAGTTTATTTGGCAAACAGGAAAACAATGCGGAAATGATAAAGAGTTAGTATATAAAGGAAAAGTCTTTTTACTTGTGAACGGAAACACTCAAAGTCAGGCAGAATTTACCACAATGTGTTTGCAAACAGGAGATAATATTGTTACCATCGGGAATCAAACTTCTGGAGCAGACGGAGATGTAAGTAGAATAGAAATGGTGGGAGGCTTCAAAACTGCGATAAGCGGAATTGGAATTTTCTACCCAGACCGAAGAGAAACTCAAAGAAAAGGTGTGAAAATAGATGTTGAGATCAACCCAACTCTTCAAGGAATACTTGATGGAAAAGATGAAGTTTTAGATAAAGCAATTGAATTTGCCAGTGACTAAAAATACTGTTGCCAACACTGTGTAAAAATAATTGCTAGTTCTCGCCTACTTGGAAATTCCTGCGGAATTTCCACAGGCTCGGTCAATTTTTGTTATTTTAGGTGTTTAACCCACGCAACTATTCTTACACCAAACGTTGGCAACAAGCTGAAAAATGAGTACGGAAAGAGACAAAATGATAAAATCGTTGAATGAGATTTTTATTCCAGAATTAAGGAATAGGAATTTTAAAGGAAGTTTTCCTCATTTCCGAAAAACAGAAAGCGGAAAAACAAATCTGTTGACTTTTCAGTTTGACCGAAGTGGTGGCGGATTTATAATTGAACTCGCTAATTGGAATGAATCGGAATTTAAAACTCATTGGGGAAAAATTATTTCGCTGAATAAATTGACTGCTCACGACTTGAATGAAAGACAACGGATTTATCCAAACTCTCTGACAGAAAAAAACGGAACGGATAATTGGTTCCGATATGGAAACCCGAAATCTGACCAGACTTACGAATCGTTAGCTCGAAAAGTGATTGAGAGAATCCCAATAATGGAACAATATTGGACTGAAAATAAAATAAACGAAATAGAAAAAGTTGAATTTTCAAACAACCGTTCTAATTCATTTTTGGCAAAATTGAAATCAATGATAACTAAATAAAATTTACAGCGGAAGAAAAGCCAGTTGCCAACACCGTGTATAATTAATGGCTTGGTTCTCGCCTACTTACGAAAATCCTCGCGGATTTTCTATT
>JBBSPS010000283.1:0-4509 GCA_038258655.1 Bacteroidia bacterium | reverse complement strand
TGCAAAACCTTGGATGATATAAGTGAATTCATCTCGCATACAACTCAAAAGCTGACTAATGAAGGGATAAAAAAAACGTGTGGATTTGAATATGTTTTTTCAGAATTAAATTGGACTGTTTAATAAATATAATTGGTATTACTTCCTTTTTCAGAAAAAAAACATTAAAATTGTAGTATGCCATTATCACAGAAGAAAATTACATGAATTAAAAAATAAAATAAGATGAAAAAAAAATTACGTTGCCTATCCGCTTTTACATTATTAGTTGTTATTTTTTCAAAAATGTCTATTGCTCAATCTCCTTCCACGGCTAGCAGTTTTATCGGATTAATAAAATCAGTTCCAACAAAAGGGTGGTATAAGTTTAATACTGAATCATCCTCTTCCGCAACCATTTTTTTTTCGGAATTTAAAAATATTTTCGGGTTGAGTAATTCTAAAGACATGTCAATAATCAGAGTTGACCAAGATAATATAGGAATGAAACATTATCGTTTCCAACAAACCTATCAGCATATTCCCGTAGAAGGTGCAATATTTTTATTGCATGAAAAAGAAGGAAAAGTAATTTCAGGGAACGGAAATATCATAAAAAATATTTCATTGTCTGTAACACCTTCTATAAGTGATAATGCAGCGGTTGATCTTGCAAAAAAATACACAAATGCTTCCGTTTATCTGTGGGAAGATGTAGGCGCTGAGGCTACAATAAAACAGGCAAGCAATAATCCTAACGCGACATTTGTTCCTAAGCCGGAACTGGTAATTGTTGACCCTTCATTTTCCGCTGATGCCTCTAAGTACCGCTTGGCTTGGAAAATGAAAATATATTCACTTGTTCCAGTAAAAGGAGAAATGATTTATGTAGATGCCGCAAGCGGAGCAATAATACACACATTAAGCCTGATTCAAGAAACAAATGTTCCGGGCACCGCGATCACTAAATATAGTGGGACACGTACAATAGTAGTTGATTCATTAGCTTCCAACAATTTTGTTTTGCATGAAGCTACCCGTGGAATAGGCCAGGGGATGGTAACATATAACGTAAACAAAAAAGTTGCATATGCGGGAGCTACGGATTTTGTTGATACAGATAATAACTGGAACAATGTTAATGCGCAACAAGATGAAGCTGCTACCGATGCTCATTGGGGTACAGAAATGACGTACGATTATTATCTACAAAAACATGGAAGAAATAGTTATAACAACCAAGGTGGTAAGTTGATCAGTTATCTTCACTTCAGTACAAATTATGTTAACGCTTTTTGGAACGGTTACTGGATGACGTATGGCGATGGAAATGGAAGTACGTATAAAATTTTAACATCACTTGATGTTTGTGGTCACGAAATAACGCACGGTGTTACTCAACAAACTGCCGCATTAATATATCTGAATGAATCAGGAGCTCTTAACGAATCCTTCAGTGATATTATGGGAACAAGTATAGAATTTTTCGCTAAACCGGGAACTGCTAACTGGAATATTGGTGAAGATTTTGGAGTTCCATTCAGAAGTATGGCCAGTCCTAAATTATATGGCCAACCCGATACCTATAAAGGAGTTAACTGGTACGTTGGCACCGGTGATTATGGCGGAGTGCATACCAACAGTGGAGTTCAAAATAAATGGTACAACCTGATCTCCGCAGGAGGCACTGGTACTAACGATTTAGGAGATACTTACAATGTAACAGCAATTGGAATTGATAAAGGATCTCAAATCGCCTACAGAAATCTTGTGTATTATATCACATCAACATCTCAATATGCTGATGCGCGTCAGGGTTCTATTTTTGCCGCCGAAGATATTTTCGGATCATGCTCACAGGAAGTTTACCAAACTGCAAATGCTTGGTATGCCGTTGGTGTGGGTGATCCTATCGGAGATAAAGATATGGGTATTTTGAAATTGACCACTGTTGCGAGCGCTTGCGGCCTAACATCCAATGAGCCTGTGCAAGCACTTATCAGGTATAGTGGTTGCAGTACCATTCCTTCAGGAGATACAGTTTATGTTTCTTATAAATTAGATGGGGCATCAATTACTACCGATACACTTAAACTTTCTACTGCGCTTAACCCCGGCGATTCTATTCTTCACAATTTTAATAAGAACGCAGATTTTTCGGTTGTGGGTATTCATACATTAAAAGGGTGGGTGCATTATAGAGGTGACACATTAGCTATAAATGATACGATACAAAAAGTTGTTGTGGAAAATCGCCTGGCACAAAATTTTGATGTTAAAATGTCTGCATTACTTTCACCCATTGCAAATTGTAGTCTCGGCTCCGCTGAAACAGTAAAACTACTTGCTTATTTCAATGGCTGCGATTCAATGCTTGCAGGAATTAAGTTACCTTTTGCATATAAAATAAATGGTGGAGCCATTAACCGTGATACACTTACATTGACAAAGACCCTCCATCCAAAAGATTCGATCACTCTTTCATTTAAAAATAAAGTAAACCTATCAGCAAAAGGACAATATAAATTTGATGTATGGTCCCTTTATGCTGTTGATACAATTCATAAAAATGATAGTTTAAAAGGAGTTATCATAACCAATCCATACCTTCCCGGAAGTAATGTTATTACTTTTGAAGACAGTGTTCATGTGCTTGATTCCGTTTATATTACTACCGGTGCTATGGCGAATGTATTTGTGTCGCCCAAAGCGAAAAAAACAGGAAAATTTGGTTTGTTAATGACTGGTGGAAATTGGATCGCTAATAGAAATTCTTATACCAAGATCACAGACTTAAATGTATGGACAGCTAACAGCGAATTTTCATCGAAAATGTTTTTCTGTGTAGATGCTACTGCTATGAGTAAGTTGTATATGCATTTCGATTTACGGCAAACTGTTGAGAGGAGCCTTGCTCAATTAACAGGTTATGGTTATCCATATACCAGCAACCTAAGAGTACTGGTGAATGGAATACCTGTAAGTAAAACATATAATACTACTTTGCCCCAATTTTCTACAATTGTGTTAAATTTAAACGCCTTTGCTGGACAGTCCATAACTGTTTGCATTGAAGCCAAAAATTATCAAAGTTTCAAATATGACGTTACTGGAGGATTAGGAGATTGTGCTTACCTCGATAACATTTATTTCAGTCCGGATTCAACCGCGCTGGCCATCGGAATAAAAGAAATAAATTCTACAAATCCTGTTTCCGTTTCTGTATTTCCTAATCCAAATGATGGAACATTTAGTTTACTTTACAATACCGCCAATGCGGGTAAAGTGAAGGTGGAATTAAGGAATATACTTGGTGAAATTGTTTATCAGCGGGAAGAAAAAGCAACCATTGGAAAAAATTTATTTATGTTTAACAGCAAGGAATTACCTACCGGCGTTTATTTTATTGTTGTCCAAAATGAAACCAATAGAATAGCAAATAAGTTCATGGTCAGTCATTAACTTATTTTTAAAAACTTACTTATTTCAATTAAAGGAGCTCAAAGAGTTCCTTTAATTGAGTAACAATCCCAACAAAGTTGCGTTTAAGTATAAAACCATCCGCTATGCAAAAGCTAAATGATAACTGGATCACCGAAAAGCATATTGACTTTGAATATAAAAAATATGTATTACTCGCTTATTTTCAAGAAGTAAGCCTCGATTTTAATGCCTGTAAATTATATCCCATCTTATCCGACCTATTAACGCATTATAGAAATACGCTTGCGTTTAAGGAAAACAAAAATCGGATAACGGATTCATTTCCAAAAAGAATAACAGACATTGATCAGGAGCAATTTAAATTGCAATATGAACAATTATTAAATGATGATGATTTGATCCGTGAAATTGAAACCATCATAAATTTTTCCTTACCAAAATTCAAATATTATGTGGAAGAAGGAAAAAAAATTTATGATTTCATAGAAGAACATTTAACTATTTTTCCGGTGGGTGTAATTCCTTTACATATTCAGGAAGGGTATTTGTTACTTAAAGATGCCACAGAAAATAATGTGAAAGCATATCAATATCATATTAAATTGTTTAATACCCCGCAGGAAAATTACCGCGCTATATATACTGATTTGGTTGATGAATACCGCTGTACTTATAGCAATACATTTGAAAATATCAAATTGCATTTGATACAACATCACAAAGATCTTCCTAATCCTGCAACGTATGCTATCGATACGGATCTTAGCATCCCTTTGCAGGAAACCTATCTGCCAATCGCGAAGCGCATACTTGTACGCTACTTAACGCAAAAAGCAGCATAAGAAATTTATTTAAATAATTTGCCACGTCTTTTAAGGCGTATGAAGATACAAACGAAATTTTGCAAAAGGAATTTCATTTTGCACAAAGTTTTAACAAACACTTTATCGAGACCACTGCAAAACTATCGAGAATAAAAATAGTTTAATTTTTCGAGTAAAAAATTTATTACAAATTCGTTTTTTGCACCTCTTTCAAAAGTGATTTAGTTATTTCTTGCCTCTAAAATGGCTATTCTTGTTGGGT
>JBBSPS010000282.1:0-4520 GCA_038258655.1 Bacteroidia bacterium | reverse complement strand
TTGACCCAGTGCACTCTGTCCGAAATAATATTTACTTTTGCTCATATGGTTTTTGGTTCTGCAAAAACAAAATTCCATTAAAAAAGGGAGATTACTTGTTAGTAACTCCCTTTTATTGATAATTTATTTCGGACGCTAGTGGTTCACTATCTAAGTTTATATATTTCTTTATCATAAAACTATATTTGAATTTTAACTGTATTTTATTTTGAAAAAACTTCTTCTCTAGATTTTAAATAATAAATAAGTATGGTTGATTACAATTTATGTAAAATATTTAATGATTGAGTCGTCCCTGTTAAAAAATAAACGGCCTGGAAGCCAAGTTAAAACGGATGTAGAAGGACGCTACGCCCAACTGGGACTGCTATTTATTGTTCCAACGCTTTAAAGCCCACTCTTTTTGCTGAGGATTATCCAGAAAAGTCCAAGCGACTATCCTGCTTATTTTATTTCCTTGTTTCATTTCTATTGTTTTTACTTCAACAGCTTTTGCCACACCCAGTTCATAATAGATGCCCGGTAAATTTTCGCTTTTTGAAACCAATGAAGAGAACCAAAAACAAGAAGTCGGAATCCGAGCACTTTCTTTTATCATGTTAGAAATAAATTCCAGCTCTCATCCTTTGCACCAAAGCTCAGCATGTTGCCCGCCGAAATTTAAAACAGGTTTTATTTTCTTTCCTGAATTCAAATGTTTCAATTTACGCATTGTGCTTTCATGTACTTCTGCCCATGATGAGTGAAAAGGCGGATTGCAAATAGTGAGATCAAATAATTCATCAGTTCTAATTACTCCTTGAAAAAATTTATCCGCTGTATTTTGTTTTCGGAGCTCGACTGTTTTAAGCTCTTCATTTTGCTCTACAATTTTTTTTGCTGAACTGATCGCAAAAGCATCAATATCAGAACCTACGAAGCTCCAACCGTATTCATAATTACCAATGATAGGATAAACACAATTAGCGCCTACACCAATATCCAAACAAGTAATTGATTTTCCTTTTGGAATAATCCCATTGTTCGAAGTGCCTAACAGGTCGGCTACGTAGTGTATGTAATTTGCCCTGCCAGGTATTGGCGGACAAAGATAATTTGCAGGAATATCCCAATTCGAGATTCCATAGAATTGTTTTAATAAAGCTTTATTGAGAGTTTTTACAGCAGCGGGATCTGAAAAATCTATCGTTTCATTGTTGTATTTATTTATAAAAACAAATTTTGAAAGTTCCGGGCAACAGCTGATCAACTGCTTAAAATCATAACGTGAGCGATGTCGATTGCGAGGATGCAGATTTTCTTTTTCAGTTAAAGCGGTGCTTTGTTCTTTTGCCATTGAGTTTATCAAAGGTAGAAGAATATTATTTAATGCCATTGGTCTGGTGGAGATGACGTGGTTTAACAGTTCGCCCCGCTGGGGCTCTTTATATCACGTGTGCGCGTTTTCTATAAACAGTTCGCTCCTCTGGAGCTAAATTTGCAATAAAACAAAAATTCACTTCTCATGATAAAATTTGCACATAGCTGCTCCAGAGGAGCCGACTGTTTGTAGAAAATAAATACGATAATTTATTTATGCTCCATAGGAGCGACCTGTAAAAAATGGCTGGAAGCCAAGTTAAAACGGACGTAGCGAGGACGCTACGCCCAACTGGGGCGGAATATTTGACAAGAAAGATATTTTTGCCTACACACTTTGCAGGTGAAATAACACCTGCAAGGGCGGATAATAAAAAATGATTAGTGATAAAGATGATATCGAAGTAATCTTCCTTCATAATAATTGGGATTTCCAGTGAAAAAGGCTCTTTCTTTAACAATACCTATCCCACGAGAAAAATATTGAGGCATGTATCTCACTTTTTCCCATTGATAAGTGGGGGTGAAAACAAATTTAGACTGGAATAATGATGTTAAAAATATCCCCGCAGGTACAGTAATCAATGTGTCTTTTGGAATGGAGTATCTGTAATTAATATAATAATTCGGTACAGTATTAATTAATGTGTCTTTGTAATAATTCGGTGCAAACCCCAAAGCTCCCTTTAACCCGACAAAGAATTCAGATGAATCTCTTGCATAATAATTGTATGTTGGGTAATTAAAAAATGTTAACCCCCAAATATGATAATAGAGCTTCCCATTTATCAACGTATCGCTTGAAACATAAACACTATCTAGTTTAGGGTTAATTGTTTCTATTCCATTTGTGTCAACCATAACACTCTGATAAATCCAGTAGTTCCCAACTGCCAGCGGCATATAGGAATCAAGGATTGCGTTATTGTTTTTGGAAATGGGATCGTCCTTTTCTTTTTTGCATGAAAATAAAAACAAAGAAATCACGAAAATAAAAAGAATATATTTTTTCATCTTTGAACGGTTTGATTTTACTAGAACTGTAAAGACAAAAAAATATTGCACTATGATAAAATTAAAAAATTACAGACTTCATCGCCAGCTTATCGCTTACGGTGCGAGAATTAATTTCAACTATTTGTTCCCTGTCATTTTATATCCAATAGCTTTCCTTGGAATGGGATTTTCTTTCTTTTCTAATAATTCATCTAAATACTGAAAAACCACTTCCATGTTTTTATCGTGGTTATCCACTTTCTTTTTTATTTTTTCTATTTCCAAACGTAGCTCAGTATTGTCCATAAGCATTTGACGGATGCGTGTAAAAATTCTAATAATTTGAATATTGACTGCTATTGCCTTTTTACTATTTAACACACTGGATAACATAGCAACACCCTGTTCAGTAAATGCATATGGATTGTATTTACTGTGTTTCCCTTTACCTTTTTCTAAGGTCACAATTTGTGACCTTAGAAAACTATACTCCTCTTTTGTAAGCTCAAACATAAAGTCTTAGGAAATCTATCAACATTCCTTTTAACTGCTTGGTTCAATACTTTTACTTCAACATCGTAAAGTTCCGCTAAATCTTTATCTAACATCACTTTTTGATCTCTGATGAAAAAGATTTTATTCATTACTATTTCATCCGGAATAACTAATGCTTTTGTTTGCTTTGCCATAAATTAGTTTTGAAACGCAAATATAAATTAAAAATGGAGGTCACAAATTGTGACCTTAAAGATTTATACCCCAATAGAAAATATCAGTGTTTAAATGACTGCAATATTAAAAATGGCTAGAAGCCTTGTTAAACAGGACGTAGCGAGACGCTACGCCCAACGTCATTCAATTTCATTTCGACACCCTATGCTCAACGGGGGGTTAGTGATTTTTGCAAACAGATGCAATTGGAATACAAAAATCCGAATTTATATTCGCCTCCACAACTTAATTTATATGTTTTTTTTAGATCGTATTCTTTTTTATGATTGATAGGTACTTAAACTCCTCATGATCTAGAATATCCAATTCGTTTTTGGTAGCCATTTTTATTACGCTTCGGCATTTCATAATTCTATCAATCATTGGCTGAATGTAGGAGTTACTATGGTTTACAAAATCGTATAGGTCCTTATTATTCGAAGGTAATTTATACCCTTTATTGGAACTTGAAAGGATGATCCCACTATCTCGAAGCTTAGCAATAATTTTAGATCTGAAATAATGCATTGAAATGTTGGAATTTCTCACAGCATTAATATTAGCAATCAATTCATAGGTAGATACATATGTTTCAGGGTTAATATTTTTAAAATGAAACATTAAAAATCGAACACAAGAACACTGGTCTATTTCATAAGGAATATTTGATTTTTCGTATTGATTTACAAATTGATTTACAAGATTTAATCCTAAATTCGAAATAGTGTGATTATAATTTTCAAAATCCCTATTCGGTTCATAGGTAAATGGTTTATAATTCGATGGCCAAATACGAATCTCTATAATTTTTGATTTTAAAATATCCAAAAATTCATTTCTTTTGTTACTTAATTTCTTTTCCTCATAACATCTTGCCAATGTCCCTGAAATAAAATCAGCAAGCTGTACCATTAAATCAGATTTACTATTTGACAATTTAAATTCAGCTTGGTCAAATAGGTCGGGTATGTGTTTTTTCTCAACATATTTTATAAATCCTTTTTTAAATTCTTGTCCGCCATGTTCGTCAGACACAACAAGTAAATTGGGATATATTTTAAAAATTTCTCGGTCGACCAAACTATGTAAAAACTTATAAAATGATCCTTTATATTGAAACCCTTCGCTCTTTAATTCTCTTTTGTCAACAACAATGGAAAATATGTGATAATTAATCTGATCGAAATCTTTTAATATTAATAGTCTTCTAGAATCATTGTCTGCGACATTTGAAGATTTTATTTCTCCCGTTTGAAAATATTTTTTTCTAATCTTCTCAATTTGAGGTTCTATTGATAATAGCTCCTGTCTATCTATAATAATAGCTGTGACAATAAAATGAGTACTAGTCCCACTCTTTTCGAAATCAAGCCCATTGTTTCCTGATTCATCAATATATGCAATCTGATTTTTCAAGTAACTTTTTTGTGATGAAAAACCCCCGTCTTTCGACG
>JBBSPS010000281.1:0-4528 GCA_038258655.1 Bacteroidia bacterium | reverse complement strand
CCGAATGGATTGCATCAGCCATCTCCATAATTAGATTTTCATCCTTCTCTATTGCATTTCCAACAACAATAACATCAGCACCGGCTTTGCAATTGAGATAAGCCTTCTCAGGATCTGTAATTCCGCCCCCAATTATTAATGGAACAGAAATACAACCGGAAACTTTTTCTATCATACTCTCTGCCACAGGCCTCTTAGCCCCACTTCCGGAATCCATATAAATTAACTTCATGCCGAGCATTTCGCCCGCCATTGCAGTACACATCGCTATTTCATTTTTGTCAGCAGGTAGTGGTGTTGCGTTTGAAATATATGAAACCGTGGTGGGAGCACCGCCATCAATAACCATATACCCCGTACTCATAATTTCGAGCCCGCTTTGTTTAATAACAGGAGCACTGATAACGTGTTGGCCAATCAGCAGATCTGCGTTACGACCACTTATTAGAGAAAGATACAGCAGCGCATCTGCATGCTTTGAAACCTGCGTGGGACTGCCGGGGAAAAGTATTACAGGTATTGAACAATTTTGCTTGATTATTTGAACACATTCATCTATATAGTTAGAAACAACAAGGCTCCCTCCGACCAGGAAATAATCAACTTTTGCATTGAACGCCAGTTCGATAAGTGACTCCATTTTATTGTTGTTCACTTTATCAGGGTCAATCAACACGGCAAATGATTTTTTGCCGGAATCTTTTCTCTCACACAGAGAGCTGTATATACCTTTTAACTTCATTTGCCCGTGGTTATCTGCAAAAATGTCAAATTTTTCGTTCTAATAAAAATTAACGTATAACAAATTACGTATTAATTCTTTGCAACGATCGGGGATAGGATCGCATCTTTTAATTTTTGTAATTTTAATTATGGTAAATGTTTTAAACGAAATAGTATTTAAAACAGCACGTAGTGGCGGAAAAGGAGGGCAGAACGTAAATAAAGTAGAAACAATGGTGGAAGGCTGGTTTCATGTAGCCTCATCAAATATTCTAAAGGAAGAACAAAAAAATATTATCCGCGAAAAACTTGCTAATAAAATAACAGGTAAAGGCTATTTACTGGTAAAAAGCAGCACAGAACGCTCACAACTTGGCAATAAGGAAGAAGTGATTGTGAAAATTCATGTATTGATAAATAACGCTCTTATAAAAAGAAAAAAGAGAAAGCCGACGAAACCCACAAAAGCTTCCGGGGAAAAAAGAATTCAATCAAAAAAAGAAAAGGGGCTTATTAAGCAGGACAGAAAAAAAATATCAGGTTATGATTCGTAGCATAAAAATGAAGTGGGTATTAACGATTTTCTCTTTATTGATGTTATCCAGTTCATTTAGGCAAACAGCACAATTGAGGAAGAATTCTGCGAAGGTTAAATTAACTTTCATTAATTATGTGAAAGGAAGTAAAATCGTTCTCAATGATTCAACTTATTCTAATCCTTTTCAAGAAAAATATATCATTACAAAACTGAGGTATTATGTAACGAATGTAGGTCTCCAAAAAGAGCAGGCTGCGTTTAAAGAAGAGAACTGCTATCACTTAATTGACGAAAGCAAAATTGAATCTCAGTCCGTTAATCTTTCTTTACCGGGAGGGAAATATAGCACTTTGGAATTTTTGTTAGGTGTTGATAGTTTACATAATGTTTCAGGTGCACAGACGGGTGATCTCGATCCCACAAAGGATATGTTCTGGACATGGAACACAGGCTATGTAATGGCTAAAATGGAAGGAAATTCTCCTGATTCAAAACTCGTGAATAATAAATTTGAATATCACATCGGGGGTTTTTCCGGCCCCTATAATGTACTTAAAGAAGTGCGTCTTAACTTCCCTGAAACAACGGATTTTGAACAAGGTAAATCTTATGAAATAATTATAGATGCAGATATCAATACATGGTGGCAACATCCTCATGACATAAAAATTTCAGAACACGCCAATATAACTTCTCCGGGAAAATTTGCAAAAGAAATGAGCGATAATTATGCGAACATGTTTCGCATTAAAAAAGTTGCTTCCGATTAAGGTTGCTTGAATGAAGTATTATGGTGAAAATAAAAGTTTCCATATTAATAATTTTATTTATCGGCGCATTTGTCTTAGTGCTTGATGCAGGCAAAAGAAATGCAGATAAATTTTTAATGCCTTTTCATGCCACGCCCCTGCAATTAAAAATTCCGAAGGGGTGGCCTAAACCGTCTTCAAATATTTTTGCAAACAATCCCCTTACCGAAGAAGGATTTCAATTAGGAAGAAAATTATTTTATGATGGCCGCCTGAGTAAAGATGGCAACTTCGCGTGCGCATCGTGTCACCAGCAATTTGCCGCATTCGCCACATACGATCATGATTTGAGCCATGGCTTTCATGACCAGTTTACCACGCGAAATGCACCACCACTATTTAACCTTGCATGGGCCAAATTGTTTCATTGGGATGGTGGCGTAAATCATATTGAAGTGCAGGCGCTTTCACCTATGACGGCTCCAAATGAGATGGCCGAAAATGTAGATTCTGTTTTGCAAAAATTGAGAAAGGATACGACCTATCAAAGAATGTTTAAGCAAGCTTTTGGAACAAATCTCATCAACAGCCAAAGACTGCTTAAAGCGCTGGCGCAATTTGTGGGTTCAATGGTATCTTCAGATTCAAAATATGATAAAGTACGAAGGGGAGAAGATAAATTTAATTTGGCAGAGGAACGCGGTTACGAACTTTTTAAAGCAAAATGTAATACCTGTCACAAAGAGCCCTTATTTACCGATTATTCCTTTCGCAACAATGGACTCTCTTTAAATAATTTTTTAAAAGATTACGGACGAATGCGAATAACCGGAAACCCGGAAGACTCTTTAAAATTTAAAGTTCCAAGTCTCCGAAATGTTTCTGTTACATTTCCCTATATGCACGATGGAAGGTTATACTCGTTATATAATGTAATCGATCACTACAGCAAAAATATTGCAAAGAGCCCGACTCTTGATTCTTCACTTCAAAACGGGATACCTTTTACAGAAGCAGAAAAAAATGATATTGTATATTTCCTGCACACATTAAAAGACACAACCTTTCTAAATAATAAAAGATTCTCTCAGCCTTAGGGTTGTTGTTTTTATTTCATTAAAGATTATACGAGTAAATTTGATTTTTTTAAACCCCCGGATTTTTTGAGTAGTATAAAAAAATTATCAGGACAAACAATTTGGTACGGAGTAAGCTCCATTGCTGCAAGGTTCCTGTTTTACTTGCTAACTCCCTATTTAACTTTTAAATTATCTACTACAGGGTATGGAGACATGAGTATTTTGTACGCAGCTATTCCATTCTTAAATGTGTTGTTTACCTATGGAATAGAAACAGCCTACTTTAGGTTTGCATCCAAAGCTGAATACAAGGAAGATATTTACAGTACGGCTACCATTTCACTTTTGACAAGCACTTTTTTGCTCACATCAATTTTAATATTATCACGTTCTTCGCTGGCGCATTTGTTAAGGTTAGATAATCACCCGGAGTTTATAATTTACGCTGCATTGATAATTGCATTTGATACTTTATCTACTTTACCTTTTGCCAAACTGCGACTTGATCAAAGGCCTAAAAAATATGCTTTAATAAGAGTATCAACAATAACATTGCAAATATTAATCACTTATTTTTTAATATCAGTGTGCCCCCGTTTAGCAAAGGAAAATCCATATGGTTTAATTGCTACATTTTATAAAGCGGATTACGCCGTAGGATATGTAATTATTGCCAATTTATGCGCATCTATATTCGCATTGATCCTTTTGCAAAAGGAGTTTTTCTCCTTTGAATTCAAATTCAATAAAAAAGTTTGGATTACGATGATGATTTACTCATTGCCTTTGCTAATTGCGGGCTTTGGAGGAATGATCAATGAAGTTTTTGATCGAATAATGCTTACGTGGCTGGCACCTGTTAATAATGTAATTGAAGCAAAAGACCAGGTGGCTATTTATTCAGCCTGTTACAAATTATCCATTTTAATTTCGCTATTTATACAAGCTTTTCGAATGGGAGCAGAGCCTTTTTTCTTTAAACAGGCAGAGGGCCAGAATCCTCAAAAAGTATATGCAAGGGTGATGAAATTTTTTGTAATTACCATCACAATTATGTTTCTTCTTGTGGCAATGTATCTTGATATATGGAAGCTTTTTTTACGAAACGAAGTGTACTGGACAGGCTTAAAAGTTGTGCCAATATTACTTTTGGCAAATATGTTTTTAGGTATTTACTATAATTTATCAATATGGTATAAACTCACACATAAAACCTTAGCCGGGGCATATATAACGCTCATCGGCGCAGCTATTACATTGGTTATTAATTTTATCTTCATTCCTTATTTTGGCTACATGGCGTGTGCATGGGCTACTTTCTTTTGCTACGGCAGTATGATGGTACTTTCGTTTTTATGGGGACAAAAGGAATACAAAATACCGTATGCCTGGAAAAAACTTTGCGCATACATTGTAATTGTGGTTCTATTATTTTTTGT
>JBBSPS010000280.1:0-4531 GCA_038258655.1 Bacteroidia bacterium | reverse complement strand
GTGTTTCCATAGGGTGCTAAAAGTGTTTAATTTTTAGTCAACCTATTTTAGGAAAATACATTTTTAGCATTGTTTACAACGTTGATGTGTATGAGCCGTTGCGTGTCTCACACACGAACCATTAAAGGTACAAAACTCCGCTGGAAAATCCCCAAGAATTTTCCAGATAAGCACAGACCCAGCAATGGATTATACACGGTGTTGTACCACGTACTTTTATCCTATATCTTTAATAAAATCGGTAAATGTTATAATTTTTGTTTTTTCTATTTTTCCCAAAACCAGTAAATCTTTATCTCCTGTTAATAGATAATCAGCATTTGAATCTGCGGATAGGTTTAATAAGAAATTATCTTTTTCATCTCGGCAAATTTTGATGTTTGATTTGACTGAAAATAATTCTCCAAATTGGTCAAAATATGCAAGGATTTTCTCAACATCTTTTTTTGAAAAATACTTTTTAAATTTCGGACGTCTTACAACCTCAATAAACTCCTCTATTAACTCGTCCGAGAAAACTAAAGTTATTTTTCCGCTTTCAATCATTTTCTCAATTTGATTGAAATTTTTCGTTATTAGAAAGCTAATCCAAAGATTTGTGTCAAGGATTATTTTCTTATTTTTCATACCTTGATTTCCTCACTTGTTCAACTTCTTTGGTGATTTCTTCAAGTGTGATTTCGTCTTTAGATTTACTCCTCAATTTTTTCAATAATGCAGAGAAGTCTGATTTCTTACTTTCTTTATTGATTTTAATCAAATTTAAATCAGCTAAATCTTTTAGTATGCTTTTCGCTTTTGGATTTAAGATATCAATTCGGAGTGTTTCCATTTGCTTTCAATTTTTTATAAATTTAAGGAATTACTGTGACTTTACGAATTTTTGTTTGTATGTGGTACAACGTTTATGTATATAAGCTGTGGCGTATTTTAGCACGAACCTCTCCAAATATAAACTAGCTTTGGGAAATCCATAGATTTTCCAAATAGGCACAGATCAAGCCATAGCTTATATACGGTGTTGGCATTAGTTATTTTATTAGTTCATAATTAAAGAATGAATCTTCTTCAGATGACTTTCCATTTTCTACTGCCTTTTGTAAAACTTCGATGAAGTTATCATTGTAAGATATTCTATATTCAGTAGATAACGTGGGTGTAATTCCATGATTTAATAGAACCAAATCATTTGCTTTGTTATATGTATAAGTTGAAGATACGATAATGTCCTTTCTAATTGTTTTCTGTTGAATAATGAGTCCTTCTTTGTTATACAACTCTTCAATTTCTTTTTCCTTGTTCCTTGTGTTGTAATAATTTGTGTATTTTAATATTTGTTTTTTGTTGGAATAGTCAAATTTTGTATCATATCGAAGGAAGGGTTTGCCGTTTGATGGTGTATCAAATTTTACTTCAAAAAGAGGCCATCCATTTTTATCAAATAGAACTTTTGTTATCCATGATTCTGTTCTTAAGTTAGTTGTAAAAATCAACGTATCTTTCGCTTTGGTTATTTTTGTGAATTCTAAATGCTTGAAATCATAATTTAGCAAAAATAAAGCACGTGTCAAATTTGAAGAACATTTTGCCGATTTTTGACAAACCACAGAATCCATTTGTCGCTGATGAGCATCGGTGATTTTGTAAAGATTTAGACGGGAGCCGTAATTCGTGACAATTGCATCTTTCAGATTTAACGTATCAATTAATTTGTTGCCTTTCAGAATTACCACTTTATTATAAGTTGATTTAATTTGATTATGATTAAGCTTTAAAAAATTATCTGAAAACCATTTTGCACTTCTATATCCAAATTCGTTTTTCAAAGAATTACTTGAAGAAGTTTCTATCGGTATTGTTTGGGAATATAAATTAAATGAAATGGTCAAAATTCCTAATGTCAAAATTCTTTTCATTTTAGATGCGTTTTTTTTTATAATTAATGCCAACGGTTCGCAGCTAAGAAACGTGGGGCTTTACGAAGCGATTTCCTGTCCGCCCGTGACAAAGGTAGTCACGAAGAGCGCAACTTGCGGAAACTACTGCCCTCCCCATGTTTTCTTAGGTGCTGTTAGCGGTTCGGGCTATTAATTGTTTGTTCTATCCAATCTATGGTGAAATCAAGATATATATCGGGGTCTAATCCCAAATTCTCGTATTTTTTGAGGAAAATGCCACCCATATCAGTGAAGTGTGTTAAAAAACATTCATCATTACTCACTTGCTTCTTGGGATAATTTCTACCAAAAGCAATCGTGCCTGATGTATTCGTGCCTGCAATGGTAACGTTCGATTTTCCTTTCCATTGAAGAGCAAAAATTTCTGCATAACTTTTTGTTCTGAAATTTACTAGAAATACTATATTTCCTTTAAAAGTCTTTAATAGCTTGTTAAAATACTTGGAGTTGCTTTTATATCCACCAGTATTCCCTCTTAAATCAACAATCAACGTTTTTGTATTTATTTGAAATTGAACCGAATCACAAAATGCTTTTGCCTTTCGGATTCCCTCGTTACTAGATTTGAAACTGCCAATTTTTAAGTATTGAACTGTGTCGTTCACTTGTTTTAATAGGTAGGTGTTATCTTCATAAATTTCTTGATGATAAGCAGGATGAAAAATATTTGCTTTTTTGATTTTTAACTGCATCAAAAAACCATCTTGAAATTTCTCGAAGTTGTATATCAATTTTTTATTAATGGGGTTACCAAATAGCAACTTGTAACGACCGTCTTTCTGCGGTAATAGTCTCAACATCATCTCTCCCTTTCTCCAAGGTTTCAAAGCAGTTTCATAAATATAGCCATTTATAAATCCTGATTCATTTATCAATATTAGTTTTGTGTGGTTTCCATACAAATAAAGCCCTTCTATTTCGTTATTTTTTTTATACAAAGACCAATCATATAGCGAATCGATATTTTTTTTATAGAAAGGAAATAGGTTGTATTCGAGACTTTCTTCAAATCTTGTCATCAATTCCTTGTCTTCCCAAGATGCCATTTCTATGGGATAGGCTTTGATTTCAAAAGTATTATGGTTGTCATTTACCATCATTACTAATTGAGCTGCCCTAGAAAAGCATTCAAAAAGCGAGTTTTCACTATTTCCGGTAATTTGCTCAATTGTTTGATTATATGTCGAATCAATTGAATATTTAAGCTGTTTGTTAACTTTCTGATAAGATTTCGACTTCAAAAATTCCTGGTAAACAAACTTATAGTTAGTTGTACAATCACAGGTTGCCTGTGAAAAGCCGATGTTTTTAATACTAAAAAGAAAAATAGTAAGTAATAAATTTCTCATGTTTTTACTTGTTGTTTTTGCCTGACCGCTAACGTTGATGTGTATGAGCCGTTGCGTGTCTCACACACGAACCATTAAAGGTACAAAACTCCGCTGGAAAATTCCCAAGAATTTTCCAGATTAGCACAGACCCAGCAATGGCTTATACACGGTGTTGTAAACAGTTTTATTCTCTAATTATAGTTGGTTCATACCTTTCATAGAATATTAAATATTTATCTAAATTTCTTCCAACTCTTTGGGTGATTTCGTCAAATGTTTTAAAATCAAGAATGTTCACTTTGTCTTTTTTTAAATTCCTCAAAGGGTTTGATTTAATTTCAGAATGCTCATTAAACATAAATAAGCAAAATTCTTTAGATAGTGGGAAGTATATTTCCGACTCTAATGGCATAATCCAATTACCATCATTATTTTGAAAATCAATATAAACAGGATTATCACACGTTAACCATGCATATCCTTTCGGACTTTTAAGTATGATTTTATTGAAACGTTGGAAAAGATAAATTAAATGATTCATTAAAGTTCCAATCACAATATTTAAGTGTGTTTCTGGTTTTAGAATGTCTAATAGAATTTCAGTTTGACCATTGTCTTCTCGAAATAGAGTGATTTCTTCTAAAAGTTTTTTTCTGATTTCAAGGTCTTGAATCAAGGATTCTAAAAAACTTCTAAAATGACTTGTCCTACAGAGAATATTTGGAACAAAATTATTTAGTAAGTCCTTGTCTGGTGGCGTAAGTCTTTTTTGATTTTTAATATTATTAATTACACGATTATAGTCGTTTTCAATCTTACCGCTTAAAGTTTCGAAATGGCGACGAATTTCAAAGTCCTTAAAGGGTAAATCAAAAATATTCTCTTCCGCTGTAAATTCGGATATTTTTACATTTTGGATTCTTTTTGAACCCAATTTCATTACTGAAACCATCCATTCTCCTTTATGTTCATAACCAAATTTTTTTAAATAAACTTGAGATAATCCATGTTGTCTTTGTATTTCTGGATGGTTTTTCAATTTGGTTGCAAGTACGGGATAATAATAATTAAAATTTTCTGATTGCTCTTACTCTATTTTCGTTAAATTTTGAATCTTGAACAAATAGCATTCCAGTTGCAAAATCCAACATATTTGCATCGTGGTCTTCACATCCAGGGTTATTTGGGCAAACACTTTGTGTTGAACTCCAATACCTTACAGATGCAAAATTTCCTAAACCT
>JBBSPS010000279.1:0-4558 GCA_038258655.1 Bacteroidia bacterium | reverse complement strand
ATGAAAAGCATGAATATTACAAGGGAGAAATATCTGCTATGTCCGGCGCTAAAGTGCCGCACAATACTATTACAACAAATTTTTTGGGAATACTATTTAATAAACTAAAAGGAAAAAAATGTAAGCCGTTCAACAGTGACCAGCGCGTACATATTCCATCGAATACCTTGTTTACCTATCCTGATATTTCCATCATTTGCGGAGAAATAATTACACTCAATAATGATGATTACAATGTGCTGAATCCAACGGTAATTATTGAAGTGCTTTCAAAGTCAACAAAGAATTATGACCGGGGGGAAAAATTCAAATTATACCGTGATATAGCAACACTCAAAGAATATATACTGGTAGATTCTGAAAGCATACACATAGAAATATTCAGGCTGAATAAAAATACGCATTGGGAACTGGAAGAATATAATTCGCTTACCGATACTGTTATCATTAAAGCTATTGATGAAACCGTTTTTCTCTCTGAAATTTATGAGGGCGTGCGCATCGCCGCGGATTAAGATGGAAAGCTAATTAATAATATTCTGCACACTTAAGACAACCCGAATGATACTGCTGGTGTTGGCGTCTTGCCAATATCTTTCAGCATCCATTAAATGCTTTGCAGGCAAAAATTTCGACTCCAGTTGCTAATATTTATAAATTGATTTGCAAAAAAGATATAGTTTGATAATCTAACGATATTTTATAAGACCAGTTGGGCTCAGGACGCCAACATCTGCATGATTACTTTTTTAAATGGATAAGCTTTTAGATAAAATACGGCAATGTGTTCTTTGTAAAGAACATTTGCCGTTAGGCCCAAGGCCTGTTGTGCAATTAAGTAAATTTTCGAAAATTGTTATTATAAGCCAGGCTCCCAGCAGGCGTGTTCATGAAACTGGCATTCCCTGGAATGATGCCAGTGGCAATAAGTTAAGAGCATGGATGAATGTAAGCGATGATATCTTTTACAATCCCAAATTAATTTCCATTTTGCCAATGGGTTTTTGTTATCCGGGAAAAGGTGTCTCTGGTGATCTGCCGCCACGTCCTGAATGTGCTCCCTTATGGCATCCGCAGGTGTTTAAACATTTTAAAAACAAACCCCTCATTTTATTAATCGGGCAATATGCGCAACGTTATTATTTAAAAAAAAGTTTTAAAGGAAGCCTTACAGAAACGGTGAGAAATTATGCAGAATATTTGCCAACTTATTTCCCGTTGCCGCATCCTTCGCCCCGTAATCAAAACTGGGTAATAATAAATCCCTGGTTTATGGAAGAAGCGGTTCCTGAATTGCAAAAAAGAATACAAGCAGCTTTGTGAAAAATATAAAAAAAGAGAGCTTTTAAGCAAACTCGAAATTCATTACTATACCATTTCTACTGGCGTGCAACGTGAGATACCGGTTTAATCTTTTTCTTTCAAATAATTTTCTAATGATATTCTAATGTTCCTTTAATGCCAGGCTAATGGTGGGGATATAATTTTGGGGAACTGAAATGAGACCGGTATGTAATTGCATAGCTGCTCATTAGCTTTTTATGATGAAAAAGAGGAATTCTAAATTTAATAAGATAAAGTATTCTTTGCTTAGCAAGCTGGGGTCGGTGTTTAATTTATCTTTTTCAAGCCATGAAATGCTGGACGAAAAAATATTTGGTGTTGATGGAATTAAACGGAAAATATTAGTGGTAGAAGAAAAAAACGGTTCAAATTCTTCTTATATAATCGAGCTGGATAACGTAAAATCCATTTCAGTGAAAACCGTTTATGATAGTATAAAACCAAATGATTTAACAAACAAACGATTAGGAGAATTTCTTAAAACTATGCATTTGCAATTTGAGTTTAAAGATGGGAGGGATGTGGTGGCGCTGCCTTTTTTTGAAAACAAAAAAAATAATATTGGCGATTTGCCCGTGTTGGAAAGAAAGACAAAAAACTGGAAAGTGATGTTTTCAAAAATGGCCGGTGCACAACATAAAGAACGATTTTAGACAAGCAAAATGATTAATAACACTTACAATAATACCCCTGTATTTCAAAGCAGATGCATAGTACCTGTTTTAAACATATGTAGTATCTGCTCATTTACCGGGTTTTTACCTTTCTGTTTAAAGCTCTACTATCTTTCAAATTTCAAAGACTTTAATACTTTCGCCCAAGCCTAACGTTTTCAAGGTTTGGGATATCTTCCCGGGTTATTTCTATGGATTTAAAATAGCGGTTTTTAGTTGTACAGATGATTCGAAAGAAATCAGTTTGCAACACTACTACTATACGGTAACAACTATGGATACCCATACTTTTATTGTATCACTTAACTCCCAACATCAAAATTTATTAAATGTTTACAATCATCAGTGCAGCAATTATTATTGTTATTGTTATACTCATTTTCAAGGGGCTCATTTTTATACATAATAAAGAGGAAAAAAAAACATCAGCGGCGCTTAAAGCTTATTACAATGAGTTAGCAAGCAAAAATAATTTGACAATTTCAACCAACGAAGTATTTAAAGACGCTGTATTTGGGCTTGACGAAATATGCAATAAACTTTTGGTACTGAAGTCGGTTGAGGCAAACAAGTACAAATGGCACATTATTGACCTTAATACTGTGAAGAATTGTGCTGTTATAAAGGATTATAAATCTTTTTATTCAAATGAATCGAAAGCAAAAACCATTGAGCGGTATGTTGATCAAATCAATCTGCAATTTGAATTCATTGATGGCAAAGAGCCAGTGGAAATAAATTTTTACACGCATATTTTAAACCATATATCTCACATGCCTGAATCAGAGCAAAAGGCCCGGAAATGGGAGGACGTGATTTCGAAAATAATATCGAAAGAAAAAAAACAAATAGCATAAAAAGGGCCTCTGTTATCAAACATATTTCCATACTGTACTATTGATAACTTTTGTAACCCAAATCCTGCACCTACGAGGATTGCTGCCATGATTTAAAATATTTAAAGGATGCCTTATCGTTCTAAAAATTAAAAGTAAAGATGTGTTGCAGCCTATTTTATTATTGATTATTAAATGAATTATATATGAGACGGAATCAAACGATTTTTTCGATAAGCAGAGTAATCTTATTAGTGATGGTATTAATAAACGTAACAATTATAAGCTATTCTTTTGCCGTAAATGAAAATTGGTATTGGACTCTTCTGATAACCGTGCCATTGTTAGTAGTGGCTGTCTTAAATAGCCGTCAAAAAAATCATGCGCTTTTACGCAACTTTCCATTAGCAGGTTATCTCCGTTATTTTCTGGAATCTATACGGCCGGAGATAAGGCAGTATTTTTTTGAATCGGACCTTGATGGAAAGCCTTTCAACAGGCGACAAAGGTCTATCGTTTACCAGCGAGCTAAAAACGAAAAACAAACGGTGGCTTTTGGAATGCAGGCTGATCCGAACGCTCCCGGCTTTGAATGGGCAGCGCATTCTGTTTATCCAAAAAGTGTAAATGAAAAAGATTTACGGGTGTTGATTGGAAATCACCTCTGCATGCAGCCTTATAATGCAAGCATCTATAATATCGGTGCGATGAGCTTCGGAGCTTTAAGCAAAACAGCAATTGCAGCCTTAAATAAAGGAGCAAAATTAGGTGGCTTTGCACATAACACAGGTGAAGGTGGCATTAGCGAACATCATCTCCAGGGAGGTGATTTAATCTGGCAAATCGGTACGGGCTATTTTGGTTGTCGTGATGAAGAAGGAAGATTTCATTCCCTGGCATTTCGTAAAAATGTATTGCGTCCCGAAGTAAAAATGATTGAACTAAAATTATCGCAGGGTGCCAAGCCGGGGCATGGAGGAATTTTACCTGCTGCAAAAAATACAGCAGAAATAGCTGCGATAAGGCAGGTCCAGGCCGGTACTGTAGTTCATTCTCCGGCGGCCCATGCTGAGTTTGACACACCCGAAGGAATGGTGCAATTTCTCCAACTGTTGCGGGAATTATCAGATGGTAAGCCTGTGGGTTTTAAGATATGCATTGGTGATAAACAGGAGTTCATTGATATCTGCAGGACTATAAAATCCACCGGTTGTATTCCTGATTTTATATCGGTTGATGGCGGTGAAGGCGGCACCGGAGCAGCTCCGTTAGAATTTACAGACCATTTGGGAATGCCATTATTTGAAGCGCTTGCTTTTGTAAAACAAACATTGGATGAATATGATTTGTCAACTGATATTAAAATAATTGCAGCCGGTAAAATTATTACTGCATTCGATATACTTAAAGCATTGGCACTTGGCGCATCTGCGTGTTATAGTGCAAGAGGGATGATGTTTGCATTAGGATGCATACAGGCGCTGATATGTGATACAGATAGATGCCCGGTGGGTGTGGCAACACAGAATCCGGCTTTGTATAAAGGTTTAGACCCCGCAGACAAAAGCGTACGTGTTTTCAATTTTCATTTGAATACAATAAAAGCAACTAAAGAAATGATGGAAGCTTGTGGATTTGCGAACATCGAAAAGATTCATGCCGCGAAATTTTTCAGAAAGATAGATGCACAGACAACAAAAAGTT
>JBBSPS010000278.1:0-4566 GCA_038258655.1 Bacteroidia bacterium | reverse complement strand
GCGAGGTTCAACAAGGTTTTTGAAGTGCTTAATTGGATTTTCCATTTTTTATCGGAAAAATCTCCTTTTTTTTCACCCTGTTGCCATATCAACCCCCTTTTTTATTAAACAATAGATGTTAATTATAATGCAATTGCCTTGAGCCATTAAGAGCAATAAAAATTCGATTACCCCGTTATAACACCAAATCACACAACCATCCCCACATTTACTTTGTTATTATAGCTGTTAAGTATACAAAAAGGGTAAACACTTTTTGATCTCCTGCTTAATTGTTTTGAAGCCATAAAAATTTTCTTTATGGGATTTAAATGCAATTACATCAGATTAAAAATAATAACCCTTAAAACTTGATACACATGGAAACAAATAACAGATCAATCAAAAACTTTGATGACTTAGTTTTTGAAAACAGGCATAAGGAATATGGAGCTTATGCTATTCGTAAATCGTACAATGATAATGTAACATGCGCACTTTTTTTAACATGTGTGTTTTTTGGATTACTTGCGTTAGCACCTGCCATTGTCAATAAGAATGAGCCTGTTGTCAACAAGCCGGATCCGAAAATAATAGATACATTGATTTCAGTGCCTTTTGTTATAACACCTTCCGAATTAAAAGATGATCTAAAAAAAACTGTTGAGAAAAAAATTTTCAAATCAGATATTCTTAATTATCAGGTGAAAGATAAAGAAGTAGAATCTAAAGTGAAAACAAATGAACAAGCCGTGATTATAAAAGATGGCATTGAAAAGGGCAAAGATACAACTGATATAAAAGATGGCATTGAAAAGGGCAAAGATACAACTGATATAAAAGATGTTCCTGATAAGTATGTTATGAAAGATCCGGTACCCATTAAAAATGATATTGAGGACTATGTGGATCAGATGCCCGAATTTGATGGAAATCTATATAAGTTTTTTAAAGATCAGATACGGTATCCAAGGGCAGCGGTTGAAAATGGTACGTTCGGAATAGTTGGTTTATCATTTGTTGTTGAAAAAGATGGTTCGATAGGGGCAATAAAAATTTTAAATTCCATAGGTGATGGTTGTACAGAAGAAGCTATCAGGGTAATAAAATCAATGCCAAAATGGAAGCCAGGTAAAAATCATGGTGAATTGGTGCGTGTGAGATATAATATACCGGTTAAATTCAGGTTGAAATAAACAATGTTGTGTTTATAAGTTAAGTGCCTTATAATAAAAGCGGCCTTTACATAGGTGTAATTTAGCGATCAGGATTTTCAACTTTTCTCTTTATACTTATGCTGAAGCTTCAGCATAAGTGCATGCAGATAAGAGGAGATGTACTATAATTAATTAAAAAACAAAAAACATGCTCAAATCAATTCTATTGCAAATTGTAAATTCAGGTGCAGCTATGGCCAATCAAGTGGTTGATACTGCAAAAAATGCGACAGCGCAAATGCCCATATCTGCCACATTACCAAAGCAGGACACACTTTCATTACTTGATTTGATCCTAGGAGGTGGGATAATTATGATTCCCTTGGGAGTACTTTCTATTCTGACCATCTACTTCTTTTTCGAGCGATTTTTAACGCTTAATAAAGCATCGAAATTAGATAACAATTTTATGAATAGCATTAAGGATTTTGTTCATAGTGGCAATGTAAATTCCGCGATAGCATTATGCAAAAATACTACAAGTCCTGTTGCACGAATGATACAAAAAGGAGTATCACGCATTGGGAAACCGATAAAAGAAATTGAAGAAGCAATGGAAGGCGCAGGTAAATTAGAGATCAATCGACTTGAAAAAAATCTAAGTGTTTTAAGTTTGATCGGTCGTATTGGTCCCATATTCGGTTTTATTGGAACTATAGCGGGAGTTATAAAAATTTTCCATGACATTTCATTAACAGATAACATAAGTATCGGGGTTATTTCTTCCGGCTTATATCAAAAAATGATTACCAGTATGTCGGGTTTGATTGTTGGTTTATTGGCCTTTGTATGTTATTACGTATTAAATGGAATGCTTGACAAAACTATTAATAAAATGGAAACAGCATCTGTAGAATTTATGGACCTGTTGCATGAACCAACTAAATAATAGATAATTAAACAATTAGGCAATGGGCAGTTGGCAAAAAATACCAAATGTAGATTGGTAAATTTGTATAAATTGGTAATTAGTAAATAAAAAATGAAACTAAAACGCAGACACAAAGAAGGAGCAGAAGTAAGTACAGAATCGTTGAACGATATCATGTTCTTCCTGTTACTTTTCTTTTTAATTATATCAACACTTGCAAACCCAAGTGTAATAAAGCTTACACTGCCTAATTCGAAATCGGCGGAACAATTACAAAAGCAGCAGGTTACGGTGGAGGTAAGTGCCGACCATCAATATGTGGTAAATAAAACACCTATCCCATTTGCCGATTTGGAAAATGCCTTGAAAATTGAATTAGCAAAAATACAATCATCACCAACAGTAGTTTTAAAATTCGACAATTCATTAACCGTTCAGGATTTGGCTGATGTTATGCAAGTAGGTTATAGTTTAGGTGTGAAAATGGTGTTGGCTACTAAGCCTACAAATAAGTAAAAATGGACGCTTCCGCGGAAAATAAAAATAAATATTTAGCATTAGCATTTACGTTGGGCTTTCATGCTTTATTGTTTTTGCTGTTTTTATTGACGGTATTTATTACGCCAATTCCACCTTTTGAAATTAAGCCTATTCCCGAAATTGAAATAGGATTAGGTATAGAAGGCAAAGGAAATAAAGATGCCGGGGGTTCAGGAAAACATGATAAAGATATTGCTACAAGTCAGGAAGCAGCTAAAACTCCTGTAAAAAATAATGATGCTCCAAATATTCTTACAGATAACTCTGAGCCTACAGCAGTTGTAAAATCAAATCCTAAGAACAAAAAAGAAATTAAAACGGAGACACCTGTTGTTGAAGAACCGAAACCAAGTTCGGAGTTATTAAATGCTTTAGCGGCATTAAAAACCAAAACTAAACATACAGGCAAAGGTGAAGGGGATGGAAATACAAATGGTTCAGGAACAGGTGACAAACAGGGTGTTGGTGATGGGGACGGAACAGGTCATGGCAACGGCACTCCGGGTTTTAATGGCAGGGGTGGTTATGATCTGAAAGGACGTATGTTGATCAAAAAACCCGCACGAATGACCGACTCGCAGGAAGAAGGAATTGTGATTGTTGAAATTATTGTGGATGAAAATGGTAAAGTAGTGAAAGCAACAGCAGGCCAACGAGGTTCAACCACTACAAGCTCTAATTTATATGCAAAGGCCCGCCAAGCAGCTTATGAAGCAAAATTTAATCCAAGTGCAGAAGGTATAAAAGAACAACGTGGTACGTATACTTTCGTCTTTACTTTAGAATAAAAATTCCTCTACATTTGTCCGACAATATTCCGCATTTAGGGGTAAAGGACTTATGAATTACACGGAAACACTCTATTATTTATATAGTCAGTTACCAATGTTCCAACGCATTGGCAGCGCTGCTTATAAAGCCAATTTAGATAATACCATTGCAGTTTGTAAATTACTTGGCAATCCTGAAAAAAAATTCAAGTCCATACACATCGCAGGAACGAACGGTAAAGGTTCCACTTCCCATTTGCTTGCATCTGTTTTACAAAGCGCAGGATTGAAAGTAGGATTATATACTTCGCCACATTTAAAAGATTTCAGGGAACGTATAAAGATTAATGGAGAACTTATTCCTCAACAGTACATTATTGATTTTGTAGAAAAGTATAGGCATGATTTCGAAAAAATTGAACTTTCATTTTTTGAAATGACTGTTGGTTTAGCATTTAATCATTTCGCGACACAACAGGTTGACATTGCTGTAATAGAGGTGGGACTGGGTGGAAGGCTTGATTCAACAAATGTGATAACACCGGAATTATCAATAATTACAAATATTAGTTTAGATCATACTACTTTGCTTGGTGATACGCTCGAAAAAATTGCAATAGAAAAAGCGGGAATTATGAAACAAGGAGTAACTATTATCGTAGGTGAAACGCAATCTGAAATAAAAAAAGTTTTTATTCAAAAAGCGAAAGAGCAAAACGCACCGTTATTATTTGCTGATCAAAAATATAAAGCAATAAATATTCAGCATATAAACGCTGATAAATTAATATTATCAATGGATATAGAAACTCAGTCCCCTTCTTTTTCAGAAGAACCTACCCTGAGCATATCGTCGAAGGTGGGGAAAGGGGAATGTTTTATTTTCCAATCTTCAAACCGAACTACTCGGTTTATACCAGCAAAAAAATATCCCTACTGTTTTATGCGCTGTCGATATTTTAAAAACCAAAGGATTTAATTTATCCGAAACAATTATTCGTGCTGGGATAAAAAATGTAGTTACTCAAACAGGATTGTTGGGCCGTTGGCAAATACTTTCGCAACAACCGTTGATAATTGCGGATACCGGTCATAATGAGGCCGGAATAAAGGAAGTGTTGAGTCAACTGAAACAAACCCCACATGATCATTTACATTTTGTATTGGGAATGGTAAATGATAAAGATAT
>JBBSPS010000277.1:0-4638 GCA_038258655.1 Bacteroidia bacterium | reverse complement strand
TTTTAATTTTAGTGCTTGTGAGTGAGTTCATCGTTTTTCTGTTAGAATTTAAACTTATGAACTTAGGCTGCTGACATTACAAGGTCGGCAGCCTACTTACTCACAATCAACTGGTTACATCATTTCTGTATAGTAGTTTAGAAATTTATAATAAATAGTGTTATAAAATGCCAATAATTCAACAATTTCGCAAAAATAGAGTATTTTTGAACTCCAATTTGAGAGAGGAAGTACTTGTTTGTTAAGAAACTGTTTGGAAATCAGTACCGTTTAATAAATAAATTCAAATAATTTCTAAGGTTATGAAGTTATTTTAATCAATTGCGCTCATGAATATAGTTCACGTTTTGGATCCTTTTGGTGGCGGATTAGCAACATTCTTACGTTTATTAACAGAGCAGTTAAATGATGATTATCATATCATTGTTCATGGAGAGCGTAAAGAGTTGGTAGATCCCAAAGATGTTAAACGTTTCTTTCCTAAAAAAAATATTCGATTTGTTCATTGGAAGTCCGTTCAACGTGATTTGAGCCTTCAGAAAGATTTTAAAGCATATATTGAACTGGTAAAGATATTACGTAGATTTCGTAATGCTGATGTTGTTCATTTGCATTCTTCCAAGGCCGGATTTTTAGGAAGAATAGCGTGTCGTCAATTAGGAATAAAGCAGATTATATATACTCCTAATGGTGCGCCTTTTTTGTCTAATGATACCAGTAAATTGAAATTGGTATTATATGAAAAATTGGAAAAATTCGCCTATTTATTGGGAGGGAAAGTTATTTGCTCTTCTGAATCGGAACAAACAGAATATAATGATAGAGGAATTAAAGCAGACTTTATTAATAATGGAACCAAGATAGGTAAGCACTCGTTCATTAAAGATAAAGATTATAATAAATTTCGTATTGCCACTTCGGGTAGGGTTGCAGGTCAAAAAAATCCAAAAGTTTTTAATGAAATTGCGCAGGCATTTTCGGACTTACCTCATTTTGAGTTTGTTTGGATAGGTGATGGAGAATACTGCTCTACTCTTTCTTCTCCTAATATAAGGATTACCGGATGGTTAAGTAATGAAGGTGTTAGGCAAGAAGTTGAAAAAGCTGATTTGTATTTATCTACATCTCATTTCGAAGGGCTTCCGTTTGCTGTAATGGAGGCAATGGCTTTAGGAAAATGCCTTTTGTTATCTGAGTGTATTGGCAATGTTGATTTGGTTAAATTTGGTGTGAATGGTAAGATATTTAATACAAAAGAAGAAGCTATAAGTAATATCATTTATTTTTTTCTGAATAAGGAAATAACAGTCTCAATGGGGTTAAATTCAATTGAAATTTGTCAGGATTATTTTAACATTGAAGACACAGCAATAAGATATAAGATGGAGTATCAAAAAGCACAAGCATTGGCAGGTAGCAATTATTTTAATTTGACTCGATTATTTGTAAAAAAAAACACAGTGTTTAGTAAAAATATTAGTTCTGCTCTATAGAAATTGCTTAATCCATTGATGAATAATTATTTCCTTCCGGAAAAGAACGAGGTTAAAAATAAAATTAATCTCGTTCTTTATTTTACTATACTTGGGTATATTATTTCGTTGTTTATAAAAGATGCGCCTGTAATAACAAATATGTTGATGGCGTTTATTCTTTTGTTGTCATTGCTAAGTGCTCCAACTAATAGTTATTGGGAACGTTTTAGTAAAAATAAAATAAGTGCTGGTATTATTATATTCTATTTATATCAAATTATAAGTGTTTTTTTATCTGAAAACATTCAAGAAGGCCTTTCTATTTTAATATTAAGATTGCCATTACTGATTTTGCCATTATCTTTTTGTTTTATCGAGTTTGATAAAAAGATATGGAATAAAATTTTATTATTCTATGCGTTGGCTACAACTTTGGCTTCTATTGTAGGTTTTGTATTTGGATTGTATAGAACTATGGTAGAGAATGATACAGGAAATTTATATAACGATAACATTTCTAATATTATTGGGAGACAGGCTGTATATTTTGCCTTGAATGTGGGAATTGCGATTATGGCATTGGTTGTTCAATTAAAAGAGAACCCTCCGGTAATTCAAAAACATCGTTGGTTAATCCATGTAGGGATTGTTTGGTTACTGTTCATAGTATGTATGTTAGCTAGTAGAACTGCAATGTTTGGGATATTATTGATACTAGGTCTATATATTCTTAACACTAAAATCAAAGAAAGAAAATTTATAGAAATAGCTTTACTTTTTTTTAGTTTAATTATAGGCAGTATAATAATTTGTAAAATATTTCCTAAAATATTAAATAGATTTAAAGGAACTACCGAAATGAATTATCAATTTGATAATAAAAATGTTGAAAATCATTTTAATGAAGAGTATGATGAATCAAAATGGAATGGCACAAGTACAAGAGCGGCTATTTGGAAATGTGCTTTTGAAATATGGGAAAAAGAACCAATATTAGGTACCGGAATAGGGGATAGAAATAATGAGTTGATGAAAAAGTATGAAGAAAAGCAATTTTTGTACGGATTAAATACTGAAAAGAATACACACAATCAATATTTGGAGGTGCTGCTTAGCATGGGCATTTTAGGACTGATGGTATTCGTAATTGTGTTTTTTATTTACCCTTTAAAAATAATTTTAAAACAAAAACAAACTTTTGCACTAGGAGTTTTTGTGTTATTGGGTATCTGTTTTATAACCGAAAATATGCTGGATCGCTATCAAGGGCTTGTATTTATTCCTTTTATACTATTATTATCATCTAAAAGTATTTAATAAGGAAGATGTTAAATATAGCAATGTTTAATTCTCATCAGCTAAATACATTGCAATTGTTTCCTGTGGGGCACCAATGTGAATTAATTCACCATGTTTTAGGTAGGCAACACGTTGACAATATTTTTCAATTGTAGCCATTGAGTGGCTTATTAAAACAACTGTTTTACCTTCTATCCAGCTTTTTTCAAAAATTTTTACGGCCTTTTCTTGAAATTTAAAATCTCCAACCGCGAAAATTTCATCTAAGAACATAATATCAGCACCTGCATTAACAGCGATAGAAAATCCAAGTCGGGCTAACATTCCGGAAGAAAAGAATTTTATTTTTGTGTCCACAAATTCCTCTAATTCCGCAAATTCAATGATCTTGTCAAAAATTAAATCGATCTCTTTTATTTTTAATCCTAATACGGATCCTGAAACATACACATTTTCCCTGGCTGTTAATTCATGACTCATTCCCACACCGAGGTTCATAAGCATGGTGGAGCCATTGATTTTTACATACCCTGTATCAACGGGGTAAACGCCCGCTAAGATTTTCACCAATGTTGATTTCCCGCTGCCATTCCTGCCTATAATGCCAAAACATTCACCTTTTTTAATTTCAAAATTCATCATCTTAAGGGCCTTCACCTCTTTAGCAGTTGATTGTTTAAGAATATTAAATAAACGTTGTTTCACACTATTCTGAGTATCCTCTGTAATGTGAAAGGTTTTACTGATGTTTTTGGCGACTATGGCAATACTTTTCGTATGGTTTTCTGTAATTGGATCTTTCATAATAATGCTATAACTTTTCTGCGGCCTTATTGCCCAATTTATTTAATAGAAATATACCCACCAATAAAAAGAATGAAGAATATACAAACCCCCAGATAAAAAGATTGAATTCAGGTAATTTGTGATATAAAACCACATTTCTTGTATTTATTATAATATTTGAAAAAGGATTTGCATAGTCTAAGCCAGGTAATGATTTTCTAAACACATCCAACTTAAATAAAATAGGCGAAACCCAAAACCCCAAGGCAGTAATAATCCCCCATATTTGTGAGATATCTTTTGCTATAATAAAAAGGCAACTAAGAATCAGGGAAAAGCCTAAACATAGAATAATTAGATTTACTATAATCGGCAAAAGAAAAATACTATGCCATGAAATATAGGCTCCACTTTCAAATACCAGAAGATAAATAAAAAACATACTTAAATTGAAAAATAAACCTATCATATTACTTCCAATAACAGAAAGATAGATTTCAATTTTATTCATATTCGTATATTCATATAAATATTTTTTTGTAGCAAGAATGGAAATTGTACCAGCAGTGCTTTCGAGAAAAAAATTCCATAATATCAATGCTATAAAAAGAAAGGATACAAAATTGGGAATGCCCGATTTCATAATGACCTCGAAAGCAATGTAGTAAATAATGATTTCAGAAACAGGCTTAATCAGCGCCCATATTAAACCTAATTTATTTTCATAATACCTCAGTTTGAATTCTATTTTGGCAAGAAGCCAGAAACGCTCCATTTTATTTGTTCTATTAAACCAATCTCCAATAATTTTAAGTAACATATTTCCTAATTATAGTTAAATCATAAAAAACAAAACATTAAAAAACGTCTCAATATTACTTTAATATTTTCTAATTGTGAAATTAATTAAATATTTTATAAACTACTATACAGAAATTATGTAACCAGTTGATTGTGAGTAAGTAGGCTGCCGACCTTGTAATGTCAGCAGCCTAAGTTCATAAGTTTAAATTCTAACAGAAAAACGATGAACTCACTCACAAGCACTAAAATTAAAAATTTTTTTCCAAAGCACACC
>JBBSPS010000276.1:0-4728 GCA_038258655.1 Bacteroidia bacterium | reverse complement strand
TGTTTCTCTTTACATACGGAAAAGATTTTATACCGGATCGGTATTAATCATACCAACCTACCACTCATAGTGCTGTTCAAAGAAATAAAAAAAGAAAAAATTATTTTACTTTCGTCATTTTCGGATACATTTTCTCGCGCAAAGTTTTAATGTTCTCATCGCTGATGTATTCATCGTAAGTCATACGTTTATCAATAATTCCGCTTGGAGTCAGTTCAATAATGCGATTAGCGACTGTTTGTACAAACTCATGATCATGTGATGTGAAGAGCGCAATGTGTTTCCAATCTTTTAACGCATTGTTGAATGCAGTAATTGATTCCAGATCCAAGTGGTTGGTAGGCTCATCTAATATTAAAAAATTTGCATTGGTAAGCATCATTCTGGAAACCATACAACGCACTTTTTCTCCACCGGAAAGCACATTGGATTTTTTTAAAGACTCCTCACCTGTAAATAACATTTTTCCAAGGAATCCACGAACATATGTTTCGTCTTTATCCTTTGAAAATTGACGCAACCAATCAACTAAATTATAATCGGCTGTAAAATATTTAGCGTTTTCATTAGGTAAATAGGATTTAGTGATCGTGCTTCCCCAAGTAATGGCACCTGTATCTGCTTTATCTTCTTCATTCAGAATCTCAAAAAAAGTAGTGATAGCAATATGTTCTTTAGAAAGAATAACGACCTTATCGCCTTTGGTTAATGTAAATGTAATGTTTGAAAAAAGTGTATCACCTTCTGATGATTTTTTTGAAAGCTTTTCAACTGATAATATCTGATCGCCACAATCGCGATCCGCCCTAAAAATAATACCCGGGTATTTTCGTGTAGATGGTTTGATCTCATCAATTACCAATTTTTCTAATAATTTTTTCCGACTGGTTGCTTGTCGTGATTTAGAAGCGTTTGCGCTGAACCGTTCAACAAAATCCTGCAACTCTTTGCGCTTGTCTTCAACTTTTTTATTTTGGTCGGAACGCTGACGCAAAGCCAGCTGGCTGGACTCATACCAAAAAGTATAGTTGCCCGTATACAATGAAATTTTATTAAAATCAATATCTGCAATATGTGTACATACCGCATCTAGGAAGTGGCGGTCATGCGAAACAACGATAACAGTATTTTCAAAATCCGCCAAAAAATTTTCCAGCCAGGCAATAGTTTCAACATCCAAATCATTGGTAGGCTCATCCAGCAAAAGAATATCAGGATTACCGAATAATGCTTGTGCTAATAACACACGCACTTTTTCTTTACCATTCAACTCGCTCATTAATTTGCTATGATATACTTCTTTTACTCCAAGATCGCTCAACAAATTTGCGCCATCGCTTTCAGCGTTCCAGCCATTCATTTCGGCAAATAAATTTTCCAGCTCGGCAGCTTTTACGCCATCAGCATCACTAAAATCGGGCTTTGCATAAATGGCATCTTTATCCTGAATGATCTTCCACAATTTTTTATTTCCCATTAATACTGTTTGTAATACAGGAAAAGCGTCAAATTCAAAATGGTTCTGGCTGAGTACACTCATGCGATCGCCGGTATTCATAGAAACCTGACCGGTTGTAGGGTCAATTTCTCCTGAAAGGATTTTAAGGAAGGTAGATTTTCCTGCGCCATTGGCACCTATTACGCCATAGCAATTGCCGGGAGTAAATTTTATACTTGCCTCGTCAAATAAAATTCGTTTGCCGTATCGTAATGATAAATTGGATACCGAGATCATTGGATTAAATTTTAAGGCTGCAAAAATAGTGTATTTTTATGTAGAATAGCGTGTGAATAAAAATCAAAAAATTTGAGAATAAGCTTGCTTATCTTTGAGCTGTGTATAAACGAATTTTCATATTAGCCCTGCTTCTGTCATTTTATATATGCGTAAAAGCGCAGCCAACCCTCGATACTATTAAAGATTGTTTCAAACAGAAACCACGTTTATTCGCCGAATTCAATACTCGTAATTCATTCATCAGTAATAGTCAGGCGAAAATTTTCGGAGCAGTATTGGGCCTGAATTATGGACATCGGGTGCATGTTGGGCTTGGCTACAATCAATTGTATCCTCCGGCAAAAAATTTTGATAAAGAAATTTATTTAAAGAATAATAATAATTTAAATGACAGTGCAACAGCCAGTCTGCGAATGTTTTATATTTCCGCTTATGTAGAATATATTTTTTACCAAACCAAACATTGGGAATTAAGTATGCCCTTGCAAATTGGTATTGGCAAAACGTCTTATAATTATGAAGTATTCGGACAGAAAAAAAAGCAAAACGAAAACCTTAATTTTATTTATGAGCCCGCTATTTTGGTGGAATATAAATTTGTGAAATGGTTAGGAGTTGGCGCTGATATTGGTTTTCGGTTTATGGTTACTGGCAACCACCGATTAAACCAAAAATTTAATTCGCCTACATATGTTTTTAATATAATAATTTATTATAATGAAATATATAAAGCCTTTATTAAGTTAGTTCAGAAGCATTAAATTTAAAAGACAAGGAGGGTTTAACCTTTCCTGATATTCTTAATTAAACCACTTATTGTTTCACTTACGTTATTAATTTCATCTTCAGTTGTGTACTTCCCAAGGCTGAAACGAATAGAGCTATAGGCATCTGTTTCGCTAATCTCCATTGCTTTTAAAACATGCGAAGGTTCTGCAATAGCTGAAGTGCATGCGGAACCCATCGCCACGGCAATATTTGGCATTTTATTTATCAGTATTTCAGAACGTATACCCCGAAAAGTAATATTGGTAACATTGAATAAACGGTGTTTAGTACTTCCGTTAGTGAATACGTTTCCTAAGTCACAGAGTTGTTGCTCTAATTTTGTTCTTAATCTCGAAATGCGTGCGGCATCATCCCACATTTCTTGTTGCGCAATTTCACAGGCTTTTCCAAGCCCTACAATTCCTGGAACATTTAGTGTTCCAGAGCGAAGACCGCGTTCATGACCCCCACCATCTATTTGTGGAAACAAAGTAACACGCGGATTTTTTCTTCGAACATATAAAGCGCCAACGCCCTTTGGCCCATACATTTTATGAGCACTTAAGCACATAAGGTCTATATGTTCTTCTTCCACATTCAGATTAATTTTTCCAACAGCTTGTGTCGCATCACACATAAAGATACTTTGGTTAAAATGGACTAGGTCTGCAATTTGTTTTATTGGTTGTATTACCCCTGTTTCATTATTGACATACATTACAGCCACTAAAATAGTTTCCGGTCGCAGCGCTTTTTTTAGCTCATCCAGGTCAATCAATCCTTCTCTATTTACAGATAAATAAGTAATTTCAGCGCCTTTACGATCCAACGATTTGCAGGAATCTAATACCGCTTTATGTTCTGTTTTTACAGTGATAATATGCTTGCCTTTGGTTTGATAGTTTTCCCATACACCTTTAATGGCGAGGTTAATAGCCTCGGTCGCACCCGAAGTGAAAATAATTTCCTGATCAGCACTATTAATAAGCTGTGCAATCTTTTCACGCGCTATTTTTACAACATCTTCCGCAACCCAGCCAAACGAATGAGTACGGCTGGAAGCATTGCCAAATTTTTCCGTAAAATAAGGCAACATGGTATCCAAAACTCTTTTATCCACTGGGGTTGTAGCATTGTAATCCAAATAAACAGAGGCATTCATTTTTCAAAAGTATAAAACTTTATCCACTTTCCTCCGCATAAAAAATAGCTAGTAACAGAAAGAAAAAGATTTTTATCGAATTAAAAAGAATGAGGAAATCTCTTGTTTTTTCTTTTTCCTTTCATTAGTTTTGTGCTGGTAAAATAAAAAAGGACGTGTGAATTATTATTATATAACCGGAACAAGCAGAGGTATTGGGAAAGCATTTGCGGAACATTTATTGGAAAATCCTTCCAATCAGGTAATTGGGATTTCGCGCCAACGTACTATAGAGCATGCTAATTATAAGCATTCCTACTTGGATTTGACCGATGTAAATGCGATTGCGGATTTTAAATTTGAGTTGCATGCGAATGCAGAAAAAATATATTTAATAAATAATGCTGGATCCTTAGGTTTTATTAAGCCTATTGGAAAATTAGATACATCAACAATTATAAAAAACTATACGCTTAATTTAATAGCACCATGTGTTTTAACAAATACGTTCATTGATTGCTATAATGCTATTGATGCGGAAAAAGTAATTTTAAATATCAGTTCTGGTGCCGGCAAAAACCCAATTGATGGATGGGCCGTCTACTGCGCGTCAAAGGCAGGGTTAGATATGTTTAGCCGCGTAGTGGATGTAGAACAGAAAATAAAGGCCGAACATGCACAAGAAAGTATTCATAAAAGATTTAAAATATTTTCTATAGCCCCAGGTGTAGTAAATACGAATATGCAAGATGAAATTCGAGGAGCGGCCCAGGAAGATTTTAGCCGTTTAAAAGATTTTGTAGGATATAAAGACAATAATCAATTAGCGGAACCGGAATTTATTTCACAAAAATATTTTAAAGTATTATCGAATATAAATTCAATAAAAGAAGTTTTAACATCAATAAAAGATTACGAATAAAAAGTATACATCCCTCCAATTAACTTAATACTATAACATCATGAATAAAATTACAAAAACAATTAGCGCAACATTTCTAAGCCTTGCTTTATTGAACAATGTATGTGCGCAAGAATTGAAACACTGTGGCAGCACTGAAATGCAACAAGCTTTCTGGGA
>JBBSPS010000275.1:0-4791 GCA_038258655.1 Bacteroidia bacterium | reverse complement strand
TTTGATATATTTTTCCAGCTCCGGATTTATTTTAGGGCTTCCTTTAATAATTCCATCTGCAAAGTCAATTGCTAATTTGCTTACATTCACAAAGGTTGGGTTTTTATATAATTCCACATCCGCTTTTTCAATTCCTTCATGCATTGCTTTTTTCGCAAAATCCTTATGTAAAGCTGCCGGAAATTCATCATCATAAACTGAATATACAATTTTTGTATCCGCGAATAAAGGATTGTCTTTAAATGATTTTTTAAGGTAAAGTGCTGTTAAGCTGGTCATCCAGCCATGAAGATGCACTACATCGGGCGACCATCCTAATTTCTTTACCGTTTCAATTACACCGCGGCAAAAGAAAATAGCGCGCTCATCATTATCAGCAAAATGAACCGCCTTTTTATCCACTAGAATATGTTTTCGCTCAAAATATTCCTGGTTATCAATAAAATAAACCTGCATACGTGCTGATTGTATAGAAGCTACTTTAATGATCAAGGGGTGGTCATTATTATCGATGATCAAATTCATCCCCGACAAACGGATCACTTCATGTAACTGGTTGCGTCTTTCGTTAATGCAACCGAATTTTGGCATAAATGTGCGTATTTCTTTTCCTCGTTCTTGTATTCCTTGTGGCAAATTGCGACCGATAGTGCTCATCGGACTTTCATCTAAATAAGGGGTAATCTCTTGCGATACAAACAAAATTCTGGCTTTCTTCTTCATATAGTGGGAATTTTAGGTTAGATGTTTCTAAAAAGTACACAAAAGTAATAAAAAATTTCGGACATTTCAAAGTTTTAATCTTAGATTCGTCCGTTTTACCGAAAAAATAAGCTATAGAATTGATTTTATCACTATTCAACTCAACCTTTTGATAGATGATGCTTTTTAAATCCATACCAGAACTCAAAAAACAATTAAATAGTATCCGGAGCCAACATAAAATAATTGGGCTGGTACCTACTATGGGAGCCTTACATCAAGGACATATTTCATTGTTAGCCGAAGCCAAAACGCAATGTGATATATCCGTTTGCAGCATTTTTGTGAATCCTACACAGTTTAATGACATGAACGACCTTCATAACTATCCTAAAACCATGGGTACTGACCTGCTATTACTTGAATCAGCGCGTTGTGACATCTTATTCGCTCCTGAAATAGCCGAAATATATAGCCTAGAGGAATTAGAGCTAAAAAAACAGCAAATAGAAGATCATAGTTGGGAAGATGGCAAACAAGTTGATTTTGGCATATTAGATAAGGTAATGGAGGGTTATCATCGTCCAGGCCACTTTAATGGTGTGGCTCAAGTAGTTAGTAAGTTATTTCGGATTGTTGAACCCAACAAAGCTTATTTCGGGCAAAAAGATTTTCAGCAACTCGCAATTATTAGCAGTATGGCAAAACAATTGGCAATGCCTGTTGAAATTATTACTTGTTCTATTGTACGTGAACCGGATGGCTTAGCTATGAGTTCCCGCAATATGAGGCTTACGCCCTCAGAGCGGAAAATAGCTCCTCTTATTTCAAAAACTTTATTTAAAATAAAAGTATTATCTGACAAAAAAAGTATTTCGGAATTAAGGACACTCGCAGAAAAGGAAATACAAATGGAAACAAAAATGCAATTGGACTATTTCGAAATTGTAGATGCTGAAACGTTACGCCCAATCACCAATTTTTCAGAAGCCCAACATGCTGTGGCTTGCATAGCAGTTAAGTTGGGAACCGTTCGGCTTATTGATAATATACTATTAACGTAAGTTTCGGTCAATTAATACGAAAAAATCTTTATCGTATTAATGTAAACGCCCCTTTTGTTCTTTCATTTTTTGCAGGATATTCTTTCCCATCCAAACCTGTTGCATTTAAAATATAAAAATACGTTCCATCAGGAACCAAGGCACCACTTGCTGTTCTTCCATCCCAACCACCGTCAGTTGTATGCCATTCATACAATTTAAGCCCCCATCGGTCATATATTTCTGCATCTAATGTTTTTAAACCTATTGATTTCACTTTAAATATATCATTGGTTCCATCTCCATTCGGTGAAAATATATTTGGAAGAATGAATACCGAATTTATATATACATCTATAGTTGAACAAACTGTATCGTAGCAAAATCCTCCATCATTCGCTGTTAAACATACCGTAAAATTTCCTGTTTTAGTAAATATATAAGCAGGATTGGTAACATGTGATGTATCACCGGTTCCAAAGTTCCATAGGTAATTAATTGATCCTGTACTTGTATTTGTAAAGTTAACCAATAAAGGTTTCTCCCCCCTAATCGGATTAGCTGTAAACGAAGCTATTACTCCATTTGTTGAGCCAATTGTAAATGGTCCTATCGGTTTCGAAGATGAACATCCGTTGCTATCTATCACTATTAATGTATATGTTCCGGGGCCTACGTTTTTTAAATCAAGACTTGTACCTACTACCATACCTGAAGCGTCCTTCCATTGGTACGATAATGGATTTGTTCCAGAGCTGAACACTATGCCCTTAATAGATCCTGTGTTATTTCCGCAATTAGCAGAAGTTATTTTTACTCCCGTTGTATCGGCTATAGGCAATGGATTTACAATTATAGTAATTGAATCTCTTGCCGTTAATTGTTTACAGCTATTTGAGCTTACTGCTTCAATATAATAAGTAGTTGTTATTGTAGGGCTCACTATTAAAGATGTAACTCCAATGGGTGCACCACCTGACTGAGTAGTATATACATTATATGTTATTCCGGTAACGGGACTCACCACATTTATTGTGCTGGTGCTTCCCCTACATATTTTACTGTTAGTGACCGTAACAGTTGGGCTTATAGGAGCAGGATTTACAGTGATTTTAATAGAATCTCTTGCGGTTACTTGTTTGCAAGCGCTTGCATTAATCGCTTCCACATAATACGTGGTGGTAACTATTGGTTTTACAGTTAATGGTGTAACTCCAATTGGCGTACCCCCTGTTAGGGTGGTGTAAACATTATAGATTATACCACTCACCGGGCTTGCTACATTTATAATGCTCGTATCTCCCTCACAAATTGTAGTTCTGGAAGCTATAACCGTTTGCCCTATAGGTGCAGGATTAACAGTTATAGTTACAGAACTTGTTTTTGTACAACCTGTAGCAGTAATTAGTTGTGTAACGGTGTATACTGTAGTTACTATCGGCTTTACTGTTGGATTTGATGTCGTTGATGTAAATCCTACAGGAATTGAAGTCCAACTATAAGTATTTCCTATAATATTTGCAGACCCTATCGTTACGCTATCTCCTTCGCATATTGTTTTATTAGTACCCGCATTAACAGTTGGAGAAGGATTAATTGTAACTGTTGCTGTTGCTGTTGCTGCTGCGCAACCTCCACTGGCAACTATAGTATTGGTTACTATATAAGTTGCTCCAGAAGTACTTAACGTTAAATCTATTTTACCCGTATTTGTGCTTACAAATGTTAAACCTGCTGTGGAACTAAAGATTCCTGCACTTCCACCACCTGTAAATGTAGGTAAAGGGTTAATTCCTCCTTCACAATATGGTCCGGCATAATTAAAACCTGCTGTAGGTGCATTCGTAATATTAATAGAGGCGGTACTAGTATTCGGACAAGGGCCATTAGTAGTATATGTTATGGTATAATTGCCTAATGGGCTGGCACTTAAATCTATTACTCCTGTAGAACTATTAATCACTAGTGTTGCCGGATTTGCTGTAAATGTTCCACCGCTTAAACCTGTTATTGTAGGTGATGGATCAGTTCCTGATTGACAAAATGTTCCTCCGGTGTAATTAAAAGAAGGATTATCCATTGGAGTTATTGTGATTATTTGAGTTGCTGTTTTTATACACCCGTACAAATCCGTTACTGTTACTGTATAAGTACCACCGCTTAATCCGGTAATTGTTTGCTTGGTAGATCCTGAACCAGCCCATAGATAGTTAAAAACACCTGTCCCTCCTGATTGCGTAGCTGTTAATGAACCGGTGGAACTGCCAACACAAGTAGAAGGGGTATTGATTGTAATAGTAGCTGCTAATAATATAGTGGATTCTTTCACCGTGGCTGTTGCTGTTTTTATACACCCGTATAAATCCGTTACTGTTACTGTATAAGTGCCACCACTTAATCCGGTGGCTGTTGGATTAGTGCCACCAACAGGTGACCATGAATAGGTATTTGAGCCTGCCCCTCCTGATGTTGTTACTGTTAATGAGCCATTGGAACTACCTTTACATGTTACTGACACATTGGTGGATATATTTGCCGTTAATAGTACCGTTGATTCAACCACTGTGGCTGTTGTAGTTTTTACACATCCATACGCATCCGTAATTGTTACTGTATAAACACCGGCGGACAAGTTGCTTGCTGTTGCTGAATTCCCTCCTGATGGTGACCATGAATAGGTATATCCTGCTGTACCTCCTGTTTGACTGGCTGTTAATGTACCTGTGGATGTACCTTTACAGGTTACAGGTACATTACTTGTTATGGATGGTGTTAATAATAATGATGATTGTACCACGGTAGCTGATGTTGTTTTAACACACCCATACGCATCCGTAATTGTTACTGTATAAACACCGGCAGATAAGTTGCTCGCTGTTGCTGAATTCCCTCCTGATGGTGACCATGAATAGGTATATCCTGCTGTGCCTCCTGTTTGACTGGCTGTTAATGTACCTGTGGATGTACCTTTACAGGTTACAGGTACATTACTTGTTATGGATGGTGTTAATAATAATGATGATTGTACCACGGTAGCTGATGTTGT
>JBBSPS010000274.1:0-4879 GCA_038258655.1 Bacteroidia bacterium | reverse complement strand
CGAAAATCTTACCAATAATTGAGTGACCCATTGAGCATTGGAAAATTTATTTTGCTTTACTGCCTCATACATATTGGCACTCATCATATTATAACACCGCAAAAAAACCTGTCTATTATCGCAGGAATTTTCCCAGCATTCAATATTATGATTCATTCGATTAAGAAGTGTTTCAACAGATTGCATATTTCAAATGTATAAAATCTTAGACGAGAATAAAAGTGAAATAAATTATTTTTATAATAATATTTATACATATAATACAAATAAATTACTCTAAATATATATTATTATGTTCAAATATTAAATTTCAAATTGATTTTCTGTTTTGCAATCTATTTTGGAATATTAAGTGATTAAAAATCCATGTAGCGATTAAACGTTAAGAGCAGTAAAATTCAGAGGCTTACCTAATATTCTTTGGGTTCTTGTTTAACATGTCGAATTCTCAATATTCTAACTTCACTAATTGTGACATAGTAGGCAATTCTGTAAGAATATTTTTCAAAAGCTCTATATTTCCCATGATTGTTTATTTTAAATTTATCAAGTGGATATTTTTGTGGATTAACCGGTAATTCTTCATTTATGATTCTGAGTATCTCATTTTTGACCAATTCAGCATTTTGTGGGGAGTCTTTCATAATATTTCTATATGCTTCTTGCAAAGAATTATAAGCAGCTTTACCCCACAAAATTGTCTTTAGATCCTTTTTTACCATTTCTTGGACATCTTTTCTACCTCATCCTGTGTGTAGAAGTCACCTTTTTCAATATTCGCATTAGCCTCTTCTATTTCCCGATTATATTGCTCAACATTGATTCTTTGGTTCTCTTCCTTCTGCTGCTCCTTTTTTAATAAAGCCTCTAATTTTTTTATAATCCTCTCACTACCGATGGGTAAAATTGATTCAATGAAATTAAGTTTTCTTGTCTGTAAATCCATATTTAAAAGTACGATTTATAATAGTTTACTCCAAAAAATTATTGACTGTATTCACAATTCACTAGCTAGTAGCACCAGATTATATCCGTTTATTCACTTACATTTCCCTATACTAAATATATTTTTTGAACGGCTCCTTTACTACTGGATTATAATAAATTTATTTCTAAATCAGCAATGAAAACCTTAAAATATACATTATTTACTTTTAATTGAAAAAACAAAGACAAGAGTAATAGTTGATCAACCCTTAATTAGTAATTGTATTTTTATTATAAGACATGTTTAATATTTAGATTTAAAAGAGGTAATTACTTCATTTAATTTTTCCTACCCTTTTCAATTAATCCTTTTTTACCGTACACAAACTCACAACCATTCAAGCATTTTTTAATATCAGACTTTGAGGGATATAGATCATATGCTATACCAGTTGAATTACAAGTGGGTGAAAATAATAGTAAAATTGTATCGCCTGTTTGTTTCACTTTGAAATCTTTAACACTCACATCCATCAATTTAATATCGGTTTCCCAGTTATCTTTAGTAAAAGCTGCCCTAAATTGTTGATTAGACTTCTGACTAGGAAGCTTATCTATAATATCCGCTGAAATTATAACCCCACCATTTTCCTTTAAATCTCTTATTTCATTATTTTTATTTGACCTGTAGATTAACGCGAGATAGGCAAAAGCTAATATGCCAAACAGTAAAACTATATTGTCCTTAGTTAAATTCGCCAATGCTGATCTAATAAATTTATATAAAGAAATCAATGCGGTAACAATTAATATACCTGACTCAAAACCATTTAGTGGTAGTGAATGTGCGCATGTGAGGTATTAGTCAAATCTTACAAATGCATAAATTGATAAAGTCAATATAATAAACCAAAAACTACTTTTTAACCATCTCTTATTCATCATCTGAAATAAGTTCTTGAATGTATCCAATTGTCATTGCTCCAAATGCACCCTGATCTACCGACAATATCGCATTAGTTGTTTTTATCCTCTCGATGCGGTTGATGTATCCCCATACTTCCCATATCATCAGTATTTATCAAATTCGTTTTCGTTTAATTAATCAATACCGTTGACATATCTCCAATGACGAGGCTCATCAACTAAAATCCGACTTACTTACGCAGGAAAATTTTTGTGGTGATTGATAGCCTCAATCTGATGCTCATGATGTCTTAAGTGTGCCTTAAAAAATTGCAGGGTTTGAGAAAGCGTAATTTTGCCTATCACCGGTTGGTAAAAACTAAAATAGGAAAGTTTCTCATCAGGAAAATCCTGCATAATTATTTTCATTTCCATCCTTAAATCGTCCCATTGGTGTTGGAAAGCATGTGGGTCATCAGAAAGATTGAAAGTGTCTTTGTTTTCAGTAAGCACCTTGGGAGCCTTGAATTTCTTTTTAGAATTCAGCCGGTTGACTAATATAATTGTTTTCAACTGACTCATTAGTCCTAATTTTTCATTTTTCCTGTTGAAATCAAAATTCTTTATAAAGTTAACAGAAAGTTTTTCAGAAGTGTACACATGATGCATTACTTCCATCATGGACCATGAATCAGGATCAGGTTTAAAGTGTAGTTGCTCCGGACTGAATACTTTTAATAAGGCCTCGTAATATTCTTTACTTTTTTCAAACCTTTGCCAGTGCTTTTCAATTTTTGGATGCATAGAATTAATTTAGATGGCAAGATAAAAAAAATATGAGAACTCGAGGTAAAACGAAGTGCAATAACACGCATGAACTTGAAATTATGGACACGAGCTGAAAGCTCGCGCCAGCCTTTGTGCACACCATTAGAACCGAAGTCGGTACGTTGCAAACGTCAGACCACAAATCTGTGTTTCATCAAACTGGGTATAGCTAAGAATTCAGGTCTAGCCATTTTTTGCACCAAAATGAAAATTAATTACCACCCCTACCTCAACCTAAAACTCATCCACACCGGAAGATGATCTGAAATATCTGCTGCCTCTCTTGCCACTCCTGATGCTATCTTTTCAATACTGTTTTTAGTGAAAAAAATATAATCAATTTTCTTAGTAGGTTCCACACTATCAAAAGTGAAATATTGTTCTTCCTCCTGCCTATATTGCTCTTCTGAAATAGCCATATCTAATAAAGGGTGATCAATAAAAATACTCATAGTGGTTTCCGTTTCACCACTTGATGTAACAAAAGAAGGAATGGCATTGAAATCTCCAATTAACAGTACAGGGAATTCCTTGGCATACTCTTCAAAAACTGAAAGCAAATGTGCAGCATGCAGCTGCCGGGTTTCCAAATCGAAGGCTTCCAAATGCACATTCATTAAAATAACAGTGTTTCCTTTTACCAATATCTTTGAAATTTGAATTAATCTCTCGAGATAAAATTGATTATAATAAAATGGAGCATTAATAGGCTTTTGCAAAACTACAAATTCATTACTCACAATTTGCATTTTACTAAGAACAGCCTGTCCGGAAAGCATTTTCCCAAAGTGATGTTTGATAGGCCAGTAAGGAAAAGGAACATATGACTTATCCCAGTTAACAGCAACAGAGGAATTAGGGTAATTTAAATTAATACCTATACTATCTAATTGGTTATGATAGTAACTTCGTTTGGAACCAAAATCAATTTCCTGAAAGCCTATAATATCTGGCTGGTGAGTAGACAATAAATCGATGGATCGATCTAAATTAGTTTTGAATAATTCCTCATTTCTACCTACTGCCATATTGTTAGTCATGCCTGATAAATAACCAATATTATAGGTCATTATTTTCAAGGTATCACCTTCAGATTTATAGTCATTATGATATACTTTAATTTCATTATATTTTGAGGAAGGGTAGTGACTGTTGCTGCCCCAAAAGTAAAATACCGCCAAAGAAAAAATTAATAAGGCTAAAAATATCAGTAAGACATTTTTCATAAATGTTGAGAAATAAATTAAGCTTCAAAGTAAGATAAATTTTTGATTTAAATTAAGCATAAGAAAAACAAACTAGTCACACTCCATAAATTCATTTATCATTATTTTAATAATAAGCTTTAACCTGAAAAAACCCTCGTAAATTGAAGGCTCCAAAGATCGGTACTTATTGAAATAATAATTCAATAAATATGATATTGCTAAACTATCATATAAATACTAAAAACTGGTAAATTGAAAAAATTGATTTTCTACTGAAAACCTTACAAACCATAGCAAAAGAAACTTTTTCAATTTCTAACAAGAATCATTTACTATTCTATCAAATTTTAGTAATGTCAATAAATTAACCAAGGTAAAAGATTATAATTCACTTTAATTAAAACAACTTTACTAATTGATTTATTGTATTTTATAACAGCCTATCTCTAAATCACTTTAAGTAAAGAAGTAGTACAAAATATAATTTGGTATACTCCTATATGGGTGAAATCATGAAATTGACCGAAAGAAAGATCATTCCGAATCCATTAAATGGAGTTATTCAATTAATGCAATTTTACGTAGATAGAAAATAACCTAATCTTAACCTAAAATGAGTGAATTCGAATCTAAATAAATCTAGAAATGGAAACTATTTAAAGCATCAGAATTTTACATTTTATCATTATTTTAATAAAACACTGATTAACATAATCTGAATAATGAAAATTTATTGATATTTAATCCTGCCCTATTTAAGAAAATATTCATAACATTTGGGTATTAATGAGGGTTTAATTTGCTTAGTGTTTGTATACGAAATTACCTATGAAGTTTAGCTCAATCAGTCAATATCAAAATTACTTTACTAGCCTAATTCAAAAAGAAAGGGCTGCCGAAATGGATTTTCATCTATCGGAAATCATGCTTTTATCAGGTCCGCAAAGAGAGAAAAAAGGGAGGGCAATTTTACTTTTGAACGGTAAGGATTCAGGCAGTGGAATTGGGGG
>JBBSPS010000273.1:0-4890 GCA_038258655.1 Bacteroidia bacterium | reverse complement strand
GATGCACATTTTGGACGGAACTTTTTTAAGGAATCTTGTTTTTTTGAAAAAAAATATCCCATTACACTTCTAAACTGGGGCAAAAGCCTGATAATACTTAGTTTTAGATTAGTATAGGAGGGAAATTAAGGAAACTCCAGCAAAATAGAAATAAATTCATCTAATGTCCGGGCAGAATGCCCAAATGTCCAACTATCTTTTTCATACTTCACTTTTTTCATATTTTGGAATTAGAATTGCTGATTCTTTTTTTCTTACAAGTGGTGAAATAAGTAAAAAGAAGGATTGGTTATTGGTAAAGTATTGATAAACCCAATTCATAAAAACCATCACCCTGTTCCTGAATCCTATAAGAAGAAATAAGTGTATGGTCATCCAAATAAGCCATGCAATAAAACCTTGGAAACTCACATGTGGCTTTGCTAAATCAACCACCGCTTTATTTCTACCTATTGTTGCCATTGAACCTTTATTATGATATATGTATTCCCTTCCTATTTTTCCTTTTACTGTATTCTTAAAATTTAAAGCTAAATTTTCGGCTTGGTCGATTGCTACACTTGCCAATTGAGGAAAGCCCTTAGGGTAATCCGGGTTTTCCATAAAAGCGGCATCACCTAAAGCAAATATATTACTACTGTTTATTACCTTATTAAAACGATCTACTTTATACCGATTATCGGAAGTGACCATTTCTTCATTGATCCCTTTCAAAATATTCCCTTTTACACCTGCTGTCCATATTACCAATGCAGCAGGAATTATATTTCCATCCTCCATCAATATTTGTTTACCATCATAATCTTTAACTCTGGTTTTTGTTTTAACCAATACTCCCATTTCTTCCAGGTATTTTTTTGAATGAAATGAGGATGCAGCACTCATGCTCCCTAACACCTTGTCAGTTCCTTCCACCAAGTAAATTTTCATCCGGTTGAAATTTAATTCAGGATATTCTTTTGGAAGTGTGCTACGCTTCATATCCGCTAATGCGCCACTTAGTTCAATACCGGTTGGCCCTCCTCCTACTACAACTATTGTCAACAGCCTTTCAATATTTTTGTCGTCAGTTGAAACCGATGCTTCTTCAAAATTTAGAATTAGCTGATTACGTAATTCTAATGCTTCTACTGTCGACTTCATTGGAAAAGCATTGCGCTGCATATTCTTATTACCAAAATAATTGGTTTCGGCACCTGTAGCAATTACAAGAAAATCGTAATTAATAGTGCCTATAGAAGTTTCTATTTTATTTTCTTCCACTTTGATACTAATAACTTCAGCAATCCTAATCTTTACATTTTCACTTTTAAGAAAAATAGACCGTAATGGAAATGATATATTATTTGCATCCAGATTAGCGGTTGCTACCTGGTATAACAGGGGTTGAAATTGGTGATAATTATTTTTGTCTATAAGTACTATTTCATAATAAGGATTATTATTAAGTTTCCTCGCTAATTTAAGCCCTGCAAAGCCTGCTCCTATTATTACGATATGCGTTTTTTTTGACATGTTTTAGAGTGTAGGAGAAAAATTATTATTTAATAAAAAAAATTCTGACTTGAATATCATGGTCTTTATTTCAGAACAGATGCTTCAATTTGCGACTTTATAATATTTAACTCGTTTTCAATACCCATTAATTGTTAAGTTAAAACATTCTTTACATTGGCTGAGTTTCGAATACAATCTGCCTACAATTCCGCTTTATTCATTTAGTTTATTATTAATGATAACTGCCTCTACGTTTCGGGTCTTCTAAATAAAGTAGTAAAAAGACTTTCTGCTCAGTGCGTGAAAGATGGCTTCGAACAATATTTATAGAATATCTATCGCTATTGTATATAAAATGTTCATACCCTATACTTAAATTTCTAAACAGCCTGATAGTAATTCTGGGTCTTATTATGCCAATAAAATTCTCGCCCCCGGAACCTATATATGTATGTATCCAATAATAATAAGCTGCGAATTTTAAAGATGCGTATTTATTAATATTAAAAGTACTTTCAAAATTTGTTTGTAATCCACCTCCAAAATTGTAATCTCTATACAGAGAAGTATCACTTATAAATTGTGTAGTGTTTCCGGCAAATGGAACAACCCCAAGGTGACTGGCAGAATATATATTGGAATGTTTAAATACTGGAACTTTATTTATTAATCCGACGCCAAAACCAATAGCGCCTAATTCAAATGTTCTATTATCCCAATAATCAAAATACTGGAATGCTCCCAAAAGTAATGCCTTATCTCCTGACTGAAAATTTTTGCCTTTTAAAATTCCATATCCTGTAACATTATCTAAAATTCTTTTTGTTACATTAAAATTGAAATCCGCACGAAGTTTAAAAAAGTCAAAAGGTTTACGTGATCTTATTTCAAAAGGATTTCCATAATCTAATTGAATATTAAACATCGAATTTATAACTCCTCTTTCAAAATTTGGTTTGTCATTTACCCTACGAATACCACCGTATAAACTTATATTAAGAGGTTCCTTTTGATATACTTCTTTACTTGTTACTCTAAAGGATTTCCTTTGCAAAAGTCTATTCATAGCGCGCACCGGGTTAATAATACCAGCGGATATTTCCCTGATTATTCTTTCGAGGCCGGTAGTACGGTCATCTAAAATATTAGAACTTAACCTGTAAAGTATTTCTCCAAGAAACGCACCGCTTATAGGCGTGTTAATTATATCATTATAAGATGGCAATGTATTTTCTCCAAAATATTCCCACATTAAACTTCCACCAATTGCAAATGGAACAGATTGAAAATAATTATATCCATTTGCACGGGCACTGTTAAAAAACATAGCTCCTGAATAAGGATGGCCAATAAAGTTAATGCCAAATTTATCCGCATCCCATTCCCATCCAGTAGTTATATTATGTTTCCAAGTGCTAGTTCCAACAGAAGTTGAGTAGTCAAATTTAAATATATACCTATCAATTGAAAATGTGGCCAAATTGCTCGCTGCAACACCAATAGGAGGGCGCCAACATGGATATTTTTTGTTGTATTCACGATCATCATTTAATAAGTCTCCATACATATTATGTAAAGAATCAGTCGATAAAACCAGCATTGAATAGGATTTTAAATAAGGTAGTGATTTAGATTTCCCTTTTACTCTAAATTGTTTTTCCGCATTTAAATCAAGTATCATTTTTTTATTGATCCAGTTTAAATGTTGAGCTTGTGATAATAATGAAAGCAAAAATAAAAATACCAGAGTTGTAACTGTTTTCATTATATTTTTAACGATGAATATATGTGCGAAAATAAAGTGAGACAATCTAATTAACTTACATATTTTAGGGAAAAAGTTATATTAATCCCAGATATTTATCTAAGATGAAAACTGCCATTATTTTAATGAGAAGTTAAAAGTATTGACAAAAACCGGGTGAATAATAGAAAAAAAACAAAACAATGAACATAATAATAAGAATGAATTCTTGCCCCCATGAGCTTTTAACATGCAGGTTCCTGAATGCAATTGAATGCACGGGTGGCGATAGCGACTCAAGAAATCTTCTCTACTTATGCACGTTCGCGCATTTTAAAATGCTATGTCCTACTCAAAAAGTATAAGCCACCATCATGCCTTTGATTTGTCCATTGTACATTGGTACAAGACAAACATCTTTACGTCCCCATTTATGAAGATGTGTAGAATAAACAAAATTAGTTCCTAGGATTCCTATACCTGCTCCTATAATTACATCACTTTGCCAATGCTGATCATTGATCATTCTGAAAGCGGCAACAGCTGTAGCAACAGTATATGCAGCTATACCATACCAGCGGTTTATATAACGAAATTCCCTGAAAACGATAGTGGCGGCTACGAATGCCTGTGCGGTATGGCCTGATGGTAATGAATGAAAATTGTTTTGATTATTTTCACGCTCGCTGAGCGGCACCCCGTCTAAACCATTCTGATAACTATAAGGGCGTTCCCTATGTGTAAGGTACTTTATTGGAAATACAAGTGAGTTAACAAGCAATTCAGACTTTAAAATTAACAACGCAGTATTTAAAACATCATTCTTACATTTCACTTTTAACAAAAGTAAAGCGGCAAATTCCGCGTATGGAGCATATTGCAAATAATCATCTACATGCGAACGATACGTTCCAAATATGCGCCGGATATCATTACGTGCTTGGTAGTCGCTGTATAAACCATGATTGTTCATTGTGGTTATACCGTATCCTATCAATAAAAGCGGAGGCATTGTTGATCGCAATAATCTCGTTTTGTATTTGTAAGGATCCAATTTTATTGTATCCGTCATCATCTCTTTACTAAGAGGGGCCTCTTGTGCGGTTATGTTGTTAAAAGCAAACACGAAAATTATACAGATAGCTATCAGACGTTTCATATAAAATAAATTTGAGTACAAATAAAGACTTAAGACTATGTAAATGTATTACACATTTACAGGTAGTTGTTAATATATTTCACACATTTAATAATAAGTAACCAAATTCTCGGAAAAACCGAAAATTACTCTTGTTAATAAATTGATATTACAAATTTATTTACCATATAAATTGAAATCTGTTATTAAAAATCCGTAATCTCGAAATTAATTATAATGTCCGCATCTTTGTTTATCTTCAAAATAAATCATGAAGAAAATTTTTTGTTCCATCCTTTTTAAATAAACAACACCAATGTTCGGAGTAAAGATATTATTATAATACAAAACCGACTAATATCCGATACTTAAATTTTTAAAAAGCCGGATAGTAATTCTCGGCTTTAAAATCTCGACAAAACTCTCTTCCACCAACCCTACATAGATGTGAATCCAGTAAGAATAGCCTTACAAAAGTAGCAGTTGCGTATTTTCCAAAATTAATTGTGCT
>JBBSPS010000272.1:0-4906 GCA_038258655.1 Bacteroidia bacterium | reverse complement strand
CGGTAATTGCCGAGCCAATCAGCAACAATGCTACGATAGATTCAGTAAGTAATTTCCTTTCAAGAAAAAAATGTGAAACAATTTTTATTAGCAATGCCCCAAGAGCAAACCACCACGTGAAAGTTGCCATCTGTTCATGTATATCAAAAATCTCTTTCGCTTTACCTGTAAGTTCTCCCGGCATAGCATGAAGGGAGTTTGATGCAAGCCATGTAGTAAGAACCCCAAACCCAAGCAAAATTAATGTTGTCCAGCTAAACTCTTTTTTGAAATAAAAGAATGATAGTACCTGAAAAACAAGTGCCATTAAAAGCAGCACGATCGGAAAGTGAACTATTAAGGGATGATAATTAGGAAAGGCACTTATAGCTTCCATTTGTTGGTGTTCTGTCATTTCCTGTTGCATAGCAGCGGACATTTTTACAGAATCTTTACCCTCATGATGATGTTCGTGTGCCTGAATTGTTCCTATGGATGCTGACATGAGCATGATTAGGAATGCAGTGATTATTTTTTTCATTTTGATTTTTTTAAGTATTAATATTTAACTATATCATTACCAAAAAAGGCAACAACACGAAAAGCCCATCATAAAATTTTATAATGAGGTTACATTAAACGCTTAAAATTAAATCTGGAAACTCCGAATGGAAATTCGAATATCCGTTTTGAGTGGCGGTGGATGAAAACGGTTGTAAGCAAAAATGTTTGGGCTTGCTTCAATCGGTTGGATAATAAATAAGGGAGTAATTACTGCGACTAAACTATGATAAACTTGTGGATCAATACTTTTTTCTTGAGCAAATTGTCCTGTCGTATTGAAGAAAGAGAAATGAAGATTTTGGCAATCGTGATCTTTGTTGTCAGAATTTTTTTCGTTTTCACAACAATTTTTGCTACAGTTATCATTGTCATTATCTTCTTTTCCGCAACATGCATTTCCGCCAGTTGCACATAACGCAGAACATACATGCATATAAAGCATAACCACTAAAAGTAGTGAACTGATGCTTTTTGATATGATACTGTTCTTTTTCATTTATATGTCAAAGGTAAATATTTTTAAATTAAGGCGTTAAACACTTTTTGCGATTTTTTCCATTGCTAAATGATTTTCTCCAAATTTGCATAATGCATCACAATGTTGGCGCAAATCAGAAAACAATATATAGTTTATTTTTGTTTTAATTCCCTTTATGGCGGGTCGTGAGAGCTGCATACAAACATCTTTTTCACGCTTGTCAGGTACAATCAAATAAAATATTTCATCGCCATCAGCAATAGAATAAGATAGATCGGTTAATCTTAAAATACCAGAATAAATACTTGTTGATTTCTCTCCCTCAAAAGCTGCTATAACATTATTGGTGCCATTTTGATACCAGAGCACGTCAATTAGCTTAATAGTAGATGTGGTATCGTGATCAGCATTTATTTCCGGGAACTTTGGCAAGCATATAAAAGAAAAATTTGTGCCATGATAGCATTTAGATTTATCATTAGAGGCAGTAATAACATCGTAGCCTAATGAACTTCCAATTTTAAGCAAGTGGTATTGCATTTCTGTATGCAAGTTTTCATCCTCTTTTTCTGCCTTTACCTCTTGATGGCGCTTTTCCATTACCTTTTCCAACTTATTTCGTTCTTCTTCGGGTAAATATTCATCGTTACCCAACACTATTTTTTGCATTCCAACTTCAAATAATAAACCTGCTATTGCTCCTAAATCGTTCGATAATTCCGATTTATGTTTATTATTTGTTTCAATTAAAATCTCACGAATTTTTAAATATTCACTCCAGGAACCTAATTTTTTCTTGTCTTTAAAAACAAAATTGAAACCATTTATAATTGCAGTATTAAAGGGAGGAATAATAGTAGGGTGCAAAAAATATAAAATACTTGCCACCGCAGGACCGAGTCCTTTAATCTTCAAGGCATCCAATTTTAAGATTTCTTTTATAATTTGTTCATCCGATTTTGCATTTAAGCAATTTTCTAAAAACTGACCGAAAGCAATTTTGTTAAATTGGTTTTCGTAAATATCAGGTATTCGTAATTTGGGCTTCCAGTAAAAGGGGTGAGCAACACCAACGAATACTTGTTTTTGCTCAGATATACAGGACAAAACAAACTCAAGTGATGACCCTTTAAAATCATTAGGAAATGTTTTGTTCCTGATGTCTTCAATTACTTGCATTACACCTCGCCTAATAGAACGAAATGCTTTTAATCGTTCTTCGTTATTAATAAACCAAGTGTTATAAACTGATTCAGTATCAGTTCTGTATTGTGTTATAATTTGTGAAAAATTCTCCGCCATTGTTTAATTAACTATTATTTTTTTATTTGGAAAAACATTTTCTTCGTTTTAGTATTATATCACACCTCTATGTAAATCCACACTATTTGCAGCAATTGAAGAAATATCAAATCTATAAACTATTTTGCCATTTTTAATTTAAAATTCTTTATTCCTCCACTTAAAATAAATCAAAGGATAAACAAGAAACTCTGCATGAAGGAAAAAGTTATAGTATTCATTGGTGATTTTAATCTCCCCGGGTTATGCCTTCTTTTTATTTTTAATAATGTTTCCAAAAAGCTGTATGATTATTTATGTGTGAGTTATGTAAGAATTTTATACCAATATGTAATCTATTTGAATTAAGTACCTCCGCCTTTGATCAAATATATAAAAATGATTTTAACCAAGTTTGCTATAGTACTTGTGCTGATAGTATGCCTTACAGCAAGTAACTCTTTTGCTCAAACAAAAATGGATTATAAAGATGAAAGATTGTTGTATGATGAAAGGCGGTAAAATGATGTATATGAAAGATGGTAAAAGAGTGCGTTTGCGAACTATACATTCACAATTCAATTCATTGGATTTAATGTTCAATGAATGGAATAGTTTGTCGCGATGTTGCTCCAGTTTTTAAAATTCATGTTTTCGAAGCTCCTCAGTTATTCTTCATATTGCAATGGCTGAGAAGGAGAATTAAATTGTATTTCATATACATGTAATATCGTACAAGATGAGTTGGTAAGCTTTACAAACTGATCAGCATAACGTTCAGAATTCATAATGCTTCAGAGTAATCCGTGGCAAGAAGAATTTTAAAATATTTTTTCATGGCATATTAGTTTCAATGGTTCGATAATAAAAATTCTTTTTACTTATCTACAATACGTTCAGTATATTATATAGAGTATTTGTGTGTATTTTTTTCGACTTCAGTACTGAAATTATTTTGTATCAGCGCATTTATTTTCAAGAAATTTTTTCGGATTCATCTTGAAAGTTTCTTGACAGCTATAGCTGTCAAAATAATATTTCGTGCCTTCATATTTCCAATCATACAATACTTCGGCTTTGTTCACCTTCATCCCACATACAGGGTCAATGACATACACATTAGGGGGCGTTTTAAAAAGCATACAGGAATCAAGTATGACTGACATTAACAGCACTCCCGTGCTAATGATAATAATTTGTTTTGTTGATTTGCTGAACATGATCGTAGAGTTTGATTTTATGCTATGAAAAAACGCTATGCAATATTATTCCAAATGCGCAGGTTGTAAAAAAATTTTGGATACGTTTCATAATATTTTGTTGATTAAAAGTTGTTTTTAATTCTGGTTGCCATCTCTGGTCAGTTCCATATTAATAATTAAAAATTTCCGATACAAAGGTGGTTTATGGGTATTTCACGATTCATGATGATGGTTAGAGGCCTATATGACTTTTGTCATATTTTATAAAAAAAATGGCAATTATTTTTGCTTCTAAAAATCCGTAAATTTGCATGAATACTATCAAGAAAAATACAATGGAAAGTAAAGAAGGTATTGAAGCTCTTTTTCTTTATGCTACGGAAGGTATATTGGTTGCAAACGACAAGGGTGAAATTACTCGGATCAATCCAAGTGCTGAAATGCTTCTTGGCTATGAGAAAAATGAACTACTTGGTAAAAAAATTGAACTATTAATACCAAAACACCTTGCGGAAAAGCATATTCATCACAGGGAAAAATACAACCATAGTCCTTATGCACGTTTAATGGGAACCGGGATGGTACTTCACGGTTTAAGAAAGGATGGAACAGAATTTCCACTCGAAATTAGTTTAAGTCCATATCATACTTCTGAAGGAAAGTTTGTAATTGCTTTTATTGTAGATATAACAGTTCGTAAGCAAGCAGAAGAAAAATTAAAAAATTATTCCATGGAACTTGAGAAACAAGTAAAGAACAGAACACTTATCCTGGAAGAAGCAATTGAGGAACTGGAGAAAACAAAAAAGGATCTGTATAATGCTCTTAATAAAGAAAAAGATCTGAATGAACTAAAATCCCGTTTTGTTTCCATGGCTTCACATGAGTTCAGAACACCTCTTACTACGATGATGTCATCCCTTTCACTGGTAACAAAGTATGGAGAACGAAATGACAAAGAGAATCAGGGGAAGCATGTAAGCAAAATAAAAACTTCTATTAATAATCTTACGGATATTTTGAATGATTTTTTATCTGTAAGTAAATTGGAAGAAGGTAAAGTTGAAAATATGCCGGAAGAAATGAACTTAAAAGTGTTCATTACTGATGTTATTTCAGAAATGCAGTCAATGGCCACTGAGGGTCAAAAATTAATTCAGGAATATTCAGGAAATGAAATTGTTTTTCTTGATAAAAAATTATTAAAAAATATTTTGTTCAACCTTATTTCGAATGCAATAAAATTTTCACCTGAAAATGAATCAATTAAAGTAAATGCAGAAATATTAAATTCTTCAATAAAAATTTCGATAAAGGATAATGGAATAGGTATTCCAAAAGTGGATCAAAAACATTTGTTTGAACGTTTTTTCCGTGGGCACAATGCAACTCATATAGAGGG
>JBBSPS010000271.1:0-4963 GCA_038258655.1 Bacteroidia bacterium | reverse complement strand
CTGGATTGCCCAGAATATTGAAAGGAAATATAAAAAAGGTATGACTGATTTTTGAATTGCCAGCACAACAAAATCATCAAATGTGTTGGACGATTTCGCTGACCAATGCTTTAATTTCTTTAATATCGGTCCTCTCAGGATCTTAATAATACTAAATGCCACAATAATAATTCCTAAAGCAATGGCCCAATCCATTATTGGGTTTCCAAATAAGATCCTGTCCAAGAAATTCATAACTCTATTTTATATAAATAATTATTTTACATCGGTACATACAAATACAGTACCGAAGGTCATAATGTAAGTTTTTTTAGCTCCAATACAAATTTTTTACTACATACAACAACAATGATTTGTTTTTTTGCGGGAAAAAAGGAAACAGTTCATTATACATTGGGTAAAAAATGAGCAGGCGATCGCGTTGAGTTAATCAACATGTATTTTTCTAAAAGTCTCCTGAAGCGCCGCCACCACCGCCACTTCCACCACCGTAGAGTCCAGGTTTACCTACCGCAGTTTGTTGATTAAATGTTTCGGCGATTATCAAAGCTTCAACATTTAAGGCTTCTTTTTTGGAAGGATATAAATTAACCGATGTGAACCCATATTTAGGCGTGGCAAGGTATTTCATGAGTACGTAGCTAATAACAACCAGTATGACTCCAGCAACAAGCATTTCAATTTCTGCCGGTAATATGGCATAATAATATTTTATCGTAAAAATTGTCACCGCTATTAATCCTAGGCCGGTTCTCATAAACATGAAATCTTTCCTGATAATTCCATAGACAATATATAACGGTGGAATTAAAATGGTGAATATCCAAAACAACCATCCAAACGGAATTGAATCATGCGGGGTAAGTTGCAGGTTAAACATCTCGTTGCTTAGCTCTTTAACAACAAAATAATTGCCTGACGCATAAAAAGTAATTAATGAAACCAAAGCAATAGACTTAAAACAAAAATGATACGTGAAAGCCTTACGTTGCATTAATTTTCGCATAGCAAAATAAACTGCAGCCGACAATCCCATCATTACTAATGGTACGGAGGCTTTCGCAAAATTTCCGAGTTTTATATAAATAAGGAACACTAATATTAAAAGTGAACAATAAGATATAACAGCCATAAACGCATCTGTAAACCGGGCGGTTAACCATAGCGAAATTAATAACCCGATTAAACTTATAGCTATCCATGAAATTTCGAAATCTGTAACAAAGAAGGTACTTGTGAAAAATATCAATGTCATAAGCATCAGGATATTATCCACGCCCGCATTATAATATTTCTTATTTCTGACAAAAAATTCCAATGTTGCATAACAAACTGCTGTCAGTATGATTAACATTGTTATAATGCCTGCTGTTGAACTTGCAGAGGTTAACAGCCATAGTAAAAGACCCGAAAATAAAACGGCAATGATCGTTAGTATGCCAAGTGCAATTCTTATAAAATAATTAGGTGTATATAATCGCACCGGATATGCTGCAAAAATTTTGATATGACTTTCACTACTAATACCGTTAGTTTGCAACGCATCAGTAGCCTGCTCCGTTACATATTTATTAAACAAATCACTTTTACTATACGCCTGCATGCTTCTTAAAGATTTTATTATAATAAATAAAAAGCCGTATTAATCCAATGCCGGACAGTATGAAGTACAATATACCCATATAAATTCCTCCCATATCAAAGTCTACAAGCGCAACAAGCCTTACCACTAAATAACTAACGGCAACATACCCATACAATAATGTAATAACTAAAAAATAAAATGAGTTTTTTCGCACAGCATCTTTAAAAAATAAAAAGGTGACAATCGCTAATGCTATAAACCAAACCAGGTAAATATTATCATAGTAAAACATAAGTGCCAGCAATGAAATAAATAAAATATGTGCTCCAAAATTTTTGTATGTAAATTCAAAATGAACCTTAATATTTTTAACGATGCTTATGTATGACATTGCCACCAGGAATAAGCCGACAGCAACTCCCACGTACATGATTTGAGAATTGGAAAAGTCATTATCCTTTAAAATTCGTAAAGGTGTTATTGAAATACCTGCCCACGCGGCAAGATTAGTTATTGCAAGACTAAGCACTCCAAGATGATCGAAGTAATAAGCAGCTAAAAAAAGAATAACCATTGGTAAAAACAACGCAAGCCCCCAACGATTGCCGAAAACGTTGTATTGAAACTGGATATAACCTGTGAAAGTAAGTAGCAACAGGCATCCAAGAAGTAGTATGTAGTCATACCATGAATCGGGCGAATCAATCTTTTTATTAGTGTAACCTTTTGAATGTTTAATACAATAACCAAAACAAGAAATACCGGCTATACCTATCAGCAATAGCAATACCGTGTGTCCAATCGTATCTATATTCTGGTATATTACAATACCAATAGCGGTGGTAAGGAGAACTATGCCGAGATACAGCAAAGTGCGCAAATCATAATACACCGATACAGCCTTATTTTTTTGCTGGATTACATTATCCAGTTCAATATCGCTTATGAGACCCTCATTATGCAGTTTGGTGAATAAAGACCATTTCGGAAATATATACATATTGGCGGATTTAAGCAATAAACGCTGTTCAAATAAAAGCCGCTAATTAAATCATCTCCTTCAATTTTTCAACCACTACATCCACCTCTTCCTTTGTATTGTGTTTACTAAAAGAAAACCGCACAGTAATTTGATTGGGATTATTAGTAATGGCTCTTATTACATGGCTCCCGGCATCGGCACCCGAAGTGCATGCGCTGCCACCACTTGCGCAAATATTATTGATGTCGAGATTAAACAACAGCATTTCAGATTTTTCTGTTTTTGGAAACGCAACACTTAAAACTGTATAGAGGCTTTTTCCTTCATGATCACCGTTGAAATATACACCCGCAATATTTTCCTGCAGCTTTTTCTTCATGTACTTTTTTATGCCATTTACATATTCACAGTCCTTCTCATGATTAGCCGTAGCAATTTCAAGCGCCTTTGCAAAACCAACAATACCATAAATATTTTCAGTTCCTGCACGCATATTTCTTTCCTGGCTTCCCCCATTGATGAACGGATTTATTTTTACATTTTCATTGATGTATAACATACCAATTCCTTTGGGACCATGAAATTTATGAGCCGCCCCCGTAATAAAATGTACCGGGAGTTTTCTTATATCAAAGGAATAATGTCCTACAGTTTGTACAGTATCTGAATGAAAAACTGCGCTGTATTTTTTACAAAGTTTTCCTATCTCTTCAATGTCAGTAATATTGCCGATTTCGTTATTCGCATGCATTAAACTAACCAAATATTTTTCATTATTTTCTTTCAGTAAATTTTCCAGGTCATTTATATCAATATTGCCATTCGGTAGTACCTTCACATAATAGACTTCAGCTTCGCCTGCTTTTTCAAGCTGCTCAACACAATGCAGGGTTGCATGATGCTCAAGCGGTGAGGTTATTATTTTTTTACAGCCCAAATCACGCACGGCTGCTGTAATTGCGGTGTTGCTGCTTTCCGTGCCACCACTTGTAAAAAAAATTTCTGCAGGATGCGCATTCAATATTTTTGCAACAGATTTTCGGGCATTTTCAATTGCCATCCTTGTTTCGCGGCCATAAAAATATATTGACGAAGGATTGCCAAACTTTTCTGTAAGGTAAGGCATCATAGAATCCAACACCTCCTTATCGAGTGAAGTCGTCGCTGCATTATCAAAGTAAATTCTGTCCATTAATTAATGGTTATTTGGTTATTTGTTTATCGTTAATTTGTAAACAACAATTTGTGTAATACTACATGGCCTCATGAATATCTCTCATGATTTTCTTCGCAATATTTTCGGCGGTAGTTTCAAAATTGCTTTCAGAATAAATACGTATGATAGGCTCTGTATTGCTGGTTCGCAGGTGAACCCAGTCCTTGTCAAATTCTATTTTCAACCCATCTTCTGTATTAATGGGATTGTTTTTGTATTTGGCTTTTATTTTCTTGAAAACTTCTTTTACATCAACATTGGTTTCCAAAGCAATTTTATTTTTTGAAATAAAATAGTCGGGGTAAACCCCGCGTAACTGATTAATAGATTTCTGCGAATGCGCAAGATGGGTAAGAAATAAACCGATACCGATAAGAGCATCGCGGCCATAGTGAAAATCGGGAACAATAATTCCACCGTTACCCTCCCCTCCTATCACTGCATTTACCTCCTTCATTTTACTCACCACGTTCACTTCGCCTACGGCAGAAGGAAAATATTCACCGCCGTGCTTTTGAGTTATTTCTTTCAGCGCTTTTGTGGAAGACATATTGCTAACCGTATTACCTTTTCTCTTGCTCAGTACATAATCGGCAACAGCAACTAAAGTATATTCCTCTCCAAACATACTACCATCTTCACATACAAAGCAAAGTCTGTCTACATCAGGGTCTACGGCAATTCCGAGGCTTGCATTTTGCTTTTTAACCTCATTGCTAAGGCTGGTCAGATGGGCAGGAAGCGGTTCAGGGTTGTGATCAAATTTTCCATTGACTTCACCATTCAAAACAATAATGTCTTTAACGCCGAGAGCTTTTAATAAAGCCGGAATATATATTGCACCCGAACTGTTTATGGCATCAACAACAACTTTATATTTCGCTTTTCTTATGGCCGCCACATCAACCAATTCATAATTTATGACAGCATCAATATGTTTTTGCAGGTATGAGTCATCTGTTGTATAGCTACCAATTTTATCAACGGGGGAAAAACTAAAATTTTCTTTTTCTGCAAACTCCAATACCTTCTCGCCATCCTCTGAATTTATAAATTCACCTTCATTGTTAAGCAGCTTTAATGCGTTCCATTCCTTTGGGTTATGGCTGGCAGTTAAAATAATTCCTCCACATGCATTTTCACTTTTAACAGCAATTTCAACTGTAGGAGTTGTGGTAAT
>JBBSPS010000270.1:0-4981 GCA_038258655.1 Bacteroidia bacterium | reverse complement strand
TCGTTTTCCGTATTCACGTTAAACATAGCTATTGCACTTTGGGTGGGTGATCTTTTGGGTAAAAATTACTACGGATTCTTAGTAGTGGCGGCATTTTATGCACTCATAGGAATTATATTATTTTTTATTCATCCGTTTATCAAAACACGCATAAACAATTCGATAATTACACAATTGCTTAAATAGCATGCTATGCAAAAAATAACAACAGCGGAAGAACTTAAAAATACCATTCAACAATTAGAATATAAACAAGCCCTTGAATGGGTTTTGCTTAAAGAGCAATTTCTTACTACTTGCGAAAGTTTAAAACCTTTGAACGTAATAAAAAATACATTTAAGGAATTCACAACTTCACCAGATATTAAAAATAAAATTTTAGATACTGCAATAGGATTGGCTACGGGCTATTTATCCAAGGCGTTAATGGTTGGGTCTTCGCACAATCCGCTAAAAAAAATAGTAGGCGCTTTTTTGCAAATAGGGATTTCAAATGTTGTTTCAAAAAATGCGGAAACAATTAAATCGTTCCTAAAAAAAATAGTAGACAAACACGATAATTCAGAAAAAATATAATGGATGCTTCTTTTAAAATACCTTTTTATGCCAAGATGGCGCTGATCTTTATTAGCCTCTTTGCTTTTATATATACTATGCAGGTGGGTCAGTACATAATTATTCCGATTGTATTTGCGGTCATAATTGCTATTTTATTGAACCCTTTGGTTAATTATTTAATTAAAAAAAAAATAAATAAGGTAGTTTCAATTTCAATTGCATTGGCTTTTGCAATTTTTATTGTGGTAGGATTTCTTTATATTATTTCCTCACAGATAAGTATGTTTTCCGAAACATATCCACAATTGAAACAAAAATTTAATGTAACAAGTACTGAACTTGTAAATTGGATCTCAAGAAAATTTAACATCAGCCGGCCCAAAATAAATGCATGGATAAAAGTAGCGGAAAGTGAAGCGATAAATAATATAGCGGTTGGAGAAAAACTTACAGAAGCCGGACGGATGATGATGGTTGGAGTATTATTGCCGGTTTACTTATTCATGATCCTTTATTATAAACCCTTACTACTGGAATTTATTCGCAAACTTTTTAGATCAGAACATCATACTGCGCTTGCGGAAGTTTTAATAAATTCTAAAAAGATTATACAAAATTATTTGGTCGGGCTTTTTTTTGAAATGTTAATTATTGCAGTACTTAATTCGACAGGGCTTTTGTTACTTGGTATTGATTATGCGATCATTCTGGGGGTTACTGGCGCAATTCTTAACATTATCCCTTATATCGGTGGTATCATCGCTATAACATTACCCATGGTCATCGCTTTTGTAACAAAAGATTCTACAACCTATCCCATCCTTGTTTTTTTTGTATATGTTTTAATTCAGTTTATAGATAACCATTACATCATTCCGAAAATTGTTGCCTCCAGGGTACAAATAAACGCGCTCATTTCTGTTATTGTAGTTTTGATTGGCGCAGCAGTATGGGGAATTCCGGGGATGTTTCTTTCGATCCCTTTAACCGCGATTATCAAAGTTATTTTTGATCACATTGAACATTTAAAACCTTGGGGGTTTTTATTGGGCAACATTGTTCCAACAGCCTCCAAATTTTCTCTTGTAAAATTAAATAAATAAAATTATCTTAACTAAAAACTAAAAATTATGAAACCTGACATTGGCATTTCTGAAAAAAATTTAAAAAATAGTACCGAGCTTTTATCAGTTCTATTAGCAAATGAAATGACATTATATATTAAAACACGGAAATTTCACTGGAATGTTTCTGGCGAAAGTTTTATGGAATTACATAAACTATTTGAAAATCAATATAAACAATTGGAAGAAGCGATTGATGAGATTGCTGAACGTATTGGAAAATTAGGCCATAAAACAATAGGTACCATGAATGAATTTTTAAAACTTTCTTACATCAAAGAACATCCCGGAAAATATGCTTCATCAAAGGATACATTGAAAGAATTACTTAAAGATCATGAAACGGTTATTATTCAGTTACGCAAAGATATTGATGATTGTGTTGAAAAAAATAAAGACGCCGGCACTGCTGATTTTCTTACGGGCCTTATGACACAACATGAAACAACAGCATGGATATTAAGAAGATATTTAAATTAATTTTTGATTAACTATGTCAATCGATTTAAAAATAACAAATAAAGCAGTAATAGAAGAGAATAGTAAGCCCTCAGAAAATAGTTATGCAAAAGCTGTGAAAAGCTTTTTTGAAGAAGTTGCTTTATTAACAAAGTTTACTTTTCGCTTTTTTAAAGTTGGCATTAAACCACCGTACGAATTTAATGAGCTCACAAAACAATCTTATTTAATTGGATATAAGTCTTTCCCTTTAGTAGCTATTACAGGATTCATCATGGGGCTTGTATTAACAATACAGTCTAGGCCAACACTTGCTGAATTTGGTGCTGAGTCATGGCTGCCTGCAATGGTAGCAGTTTCAATCGTACGTGAAATTGGCCCTGTGATCACCGCTTTAATATTCGCTGGGAAAGTAGGATCAGGTATAGGAGCGGAATTAGCGTCTATGAAAGTAACCGAACAAATTGATGCAATGGAAGTCTCAGGAATAAATCCATTTAAATACATTGTGGTTACGAGAGTGATCTCAGCCACATTAATGCTGCCTGTATTAGTAATTATTGCTGATGTTATTGCGATATACGGTGCTTATATAGGAGTAAATATAAAAGGGGATGTAAGTTTTCATTTATTCTTTTTACAAGTCTTTGGAAAGCTTTCCTTCAGAGATGTTTTTCCGGCGATCATTAAAACATTTTTCTTTGGATTTGCGGTTGGGTTAATAGGGTGTTATAAAGGATACAACTCTAACAAAGGGACTGAAGGCGTTGGAGAGTCTGCCAATTCTGCTGTTGTACTTGGATCATTAGCCGTATTTATTCTTGATATGATAGCAGTTCAGGTAACCAGCCTTCTAAATTGATTTGAAATGGAAACTATTGTAGAAATAGAACACTTGAAAAAATCTTTTGGAAATAAAAGCGTTCTGAAGGATATAAATCTAAAAATTAAGAAAGGCGAAAACCTTGTCATATTCGGCAAATCCGGAAGTGGCAAGTCGGTACTTATAAAATGCCTGATTGGTTTAATTGAACCGGATGAAGGCAAAGTTGTTTTATTAGACAAAGATATTTCCGAATTAAACGACGAAGAATTAAACATACTCAGAAAAAAAGTCGGATTTCTGTTTCAGAGTGCGGCTTTATATGACTCGATGACGGTGAGAGAAAATCTTGAATTTCCACTTCGTGACCTAAAGTTGAAACCAAAAGAAGAAATAGAAGCCTTAGTCACAGAAGCATTGAAAAATGTAGGGCTGGAAGATGCCATTGATAAAATGCCATCCGAACTTTCGGGAGGTATGAGAAAACGAGTTGGCTTGGCCCGCACATTAATATTAAAACCGGAAATAATACTTTATGATGAACCAACAACCGGGTTGGATCCCATCACATCAAAAGAGATCAGCAAGCTCATTTTAGATGTACAAAAAAAATACGATACAGCAAGTATTATTATTACACATGATGTAGAATGTGCGCGGATTACCGCGAACAACATGATAATAATTAAAGAAGGCATATGCGTTGCTGAAGGAACTTTTAAAGAATTATCAGAATCAAAAGATGAATGGGTAAGTTCATTCTTTAAATAAAAATAAAATTATGAAAAAAACCACAGGAAATAATATAAGGTTGGGAATATTTGTTTCCGCCAGCATTCTCCTTTTTATTGCGGGGATATATTTTATCGGACAAAAACAGCAATTATTTAATAAAACATTTCATGTAAGCGGAATATTTAAAGATATAAACGGGCTTCAGGTTGGCAACAATGTGCATTTTGCTGGTATTAATGTTGGCATTATTGAAGACATTCAACAAGTTACAGATACAACTGTAAGAGTGAATATGATGATCGATGAAAAGTCGAAAAAGTTTATGAAGAAAAATGCAAAGGCAATAATTGGTTCCGACGGACTAATGGGAAATAAAATTGTAGTAATTATCCCAGGAGCAATGGGTAAACAGGAAATAGCTGATAACGATGTACTTGAAACAATTCAACCGGTGAGTATAGACGATATCTTAGTGAAAGTAAAAATAGTTGCTGATAATGCGGCGAGTATAACAGGTAACCTTTCCGGGATTATGGAAAATATATATGAAGGAAAAGGGACTATTGGGAAATTATTTATGGACAGTACATTTGCCAAAACAGTTGATCAGGCCCTTGTTAATATTAAACAAGGTGCAGGAGGTTTCAAACAAAACATGGATGCGGCAAGTCATAATTTTCTTTTAAAAGGGTACTTAAAGAAAAAAAAGAATGAAAGTGAAAAGAGTAAAGAAAATGAAAAGGATAAAAAATAAATTTAATATTTATAATTAAAAAAAGGAGAGCCAAATGGAAACACAAGGATTAAATTTATTCATCGTTGACGATAATAAATTAATGGTAACAGCATTAAAACAATATTTAATGAATAGGTTCGGGGCAAGCCTTAAAATATCAACCTTTGATAATGGCGAAAGCTGTTTAGAGAAAGTAGATAAAGAAACACAAATTGTTATACTTGATTATTTTCTGGAAGGTAAAAATGGCTTGGAAATTCTGAAATCGATCAAAGAAATTAATCCCAAAACCGAAGTAATAATGCTGTCTAGCAATGAAGATGTTGGATTGGCAATTGAAACATTTAGAAACGGTGCAACCGATTATGTTATAAAAGGTGTCAGTTCCTGGAAAAAGGTAACCAAATTGGTAGATAGAATTATTACTGAACCTATCAGGGCGATGGTAAGAGAATTTGGAGTGCCAAAATTTATGATCATATTTTTTGTTACGTTCATTGCTATGGGAACTGTTGTATATTATGTTTTACGTATGATGTCATAATA
>JBBSPS010000269.1:0-5039 GCA_038258655.1 Bacteroidia bacterium | reverse complement strand
TTGAAATCATAAATAAGAGGATGAAGGCGGATAGTGGAAAATATGAATGGGGAACAACCATTACCACTGCTTATTTGCCCAACGATAATTCTGAATTTTTTACGGGAAGTCTTTCTTTGATGGATTGGCTGAGGCAATATGTACCTGCACATTATACGGATGTAGATGAAGATTTTCTAAGAGGCTTTTTAGGGAAAATGCTTTTTAGCGGTGATGAAGTGAATAAGAAAATCAATGTGCTAAGTGGTGGCGAAAAAGTAAGATGTATGATCAGCCGGATGATGCTGCAAAATCCGAATGTGGTAATTCTTGATGAGCCTACCAACCACCTTGACCTTGAAAGCATCACTGCTTTTAACGATGGCATGATCAGTTTTCCGGGTATCGTTTTAATGACAACTCATGACCATCAGTTTATGCAAACTGTCGCCAACCGGATTATAGAAATTACACCTAAAGGGATCATTGACCGCCTTTGCACTTACGATGAATATTTGGAAGATGAGAGGATAGGAGTGTTGCAGGAAGAAATGTACAATTGATTAAGTAATTTGAATTTCTTTTTAAAGTTTCAATAATAAACACTCACATCCTCCAACGTTTTCTTTTTTAGAACCGGAACTACACAATCACCTGCAGCATATCCGACAGGTAATAATAAAAATGGTTTTTCATTTGGAGGCCGATTCAACAATTTTGATAAAAAATTCATCGGGCTTGGAGTATGAGTGAGAGTACACAACCCAGCGGCATGTATAGCAGCAATTAAAAACCCGGTAGCAATGCCGGCACTTTCCTGCACATAATAATTGGTTGATTTTTTACCTTCCTCATTGATATCATACGATTTTTTAAAAACTACAATCAGCCAGGGAGCAATTTCTAAAAAAGGTTTTTTCCAATCTGTTTGTAACGGCGCTAAATCTTTCAGCCATTCTTCAGGCATCCGGCCATGATAACTTTCATACTCTTCCTTTTCTGCTGCAACGCGTATTTGTTTTTTCAAACCTGAATTTTGTATGGCGCAAAAAATCCATGGTTGTTTGTTGGCTCCCGAAGGCGCACTATTGGCAACCACTAAAATATTTTGAATTATATCTTTTGAAACCGGCTTATTGCTGAAATAACGGACACTGCGGCGTTTCAACATACTCTCCAAAAAGTTTTTTGATTTAACATGGCTTTCTTCCACTAGTATTTTTTCCTGTTTGAAAGCAGTAAACGGATATCCGTTGATGATTTTTATGGCAGCCATTTTTTTGTGAAGGAACAAAAAGATTTTTATTCTACCATTATGGGATTAAAGATATTAGGAAAAAAAACTTTTCTTTTAATCTTGAATATTGAACACTGTGGAATGAAAGGCTGCCAACCTCTGGATGAGCCCTTTTTTTATCAAAATGTGTATCCGAAAAACTATCTTTATATTCACGCTCTCGAATTTTTAATGATTCCATTTTGAAAATGAAAAAATTATTCGTGCCTTTTTTATTGACAATTGTCATTTGTCTTTGTGGACAGAATATTTATGCTCAAAAAGATACTTCCGGACAATTCCGGGAAAAGGACAGTATCAATCAAAAGAATGATTCCTTGAACGCTGCTATTCTTCAACAATATAATAAAAAACAGAATGAAATAGAGCAATTACATATTGCGGATTCCATTACAAAAGCTAACCTGGAAGCACAGATCAATTCTCTAAAATCTTCAGACAATACAAAGAAGGCTGAATTGCAAAAGCAATTGGAAGATTTAAAAAATAATGAGGCTATCCGTTTTGCACAAAGAAAAAAGGAAATAGATTCATTGCGCCTTACGGCAAAAGGCTATCCCGTATTGGGTTTTTTCAACGATACTTTGTTTTATGTTTATAATAATTCGGGAAGTTTTTCTGCAGAAGATAGGGCAAATGCTATTAACAACAGAATAAAAACACTTCCGGATAATTATAAATTTACTCCTGATTCTATTAAGATCATTCCTTCAGAAACGGCTACCAACCTTGCTTTTGACGATAATATTATCATGAGCATTTCTGATAATGATGCTATTTGGAATAATACTACCCGCAGTAAAATGGCAAAAAATTATCAGCAGATTATTGGCGATGAGGTTATGAAATATAAATCTGCTACGAGTTTAAAAACATTGGCTAAAGAAATTGCATTAGCACTTTTGGTAATAGCTATTACCTTTTTTATAATAAAATATATCAGTAAACTTTTCAGATGGGCCAGGGTAAAAATATGGCAGCAAAAAGGGAAGCTGATAAGAGGAGTGCAAATAAAAAATTATACTTTATTTGATGCGGATAGCGAAATAAGGGTTTTACTGAGTGTTAGTAACGTTTTGAAATGGTTATTGATTATCCTTGCCATTTACCTCGCGCTTCCAATATTGTTTGGCATTTTTCCCTGGACAAAAAATTTTGCTGACACTTTGTTTGGATACATTCTGAATCCTATAAAGAAAATTGCAATTTCATTTTGGAATTTTTTACCAAATCTCATCACTATTATCGTAATCGTATTTGTATTCAGATATGTGTTTAAGGGAATAAAATATTTGAAAAATGAAATAAACAGCGGGGTATTAAAAATACCGGGATTTTTTCCAGATTGGGCCAATCCAACTTATCAAATTATAAGAGTATTGATATTCGCTTTTATGATCGTGGTCATTTATCCCTATTTGCCGGGCAGCGGGTCGCCTGTATTTAAAGGGGTTTCGGTATTCCTCGGTTTTTTATTCACGTTTGGTTCTGCAGGTTCCTTGTCAAATATTATTTCCGGTTTGTTACTTACCTATATGCGTTTGTTTAAAATCGGAGACAGGGTAAAAATAGGAGATATAACAGGTGATGTAATAGAGAAATCTTTGTTGGTTACCAGGATCAGAACCATCAAAAATGAAATTGTTTCTATTCCGAATTCGACAATCATGAGCAGCCATACTATTAATTATAGCAGCGATTGTCCCGGTCTTGGATTAATTCTTTATGCTACGGCTACTATTGGATATGATGTACCATGGAGGGATATGCACCAGGCTATGATAGATGCTGCATTAAAAACAGAATATGTGTTACACGATCCAAAACCTTTTGTGTTGCAAACAGGCCTGGAAGATTTTTATGTTTCTTATCAGGTCAATGCTTACATAAGAGAAGCAAACAAGCAGGCGGATATTTATTCAGAGCTTTATCAGAATATCCAGGATGTGTGCAATGAAAGAGGGATAGAAATTATGTCGCCGCATTACAAGGCTACACGCGATGGCAATGCCACCACGATTCCTGAAAACTATCTGCCAAAAGATTATAAAGCTCCAGGTTTTAATGTCAACTTAAAAAATGAAGATCATAAATCTTCCGAAACATAAATGAAAGATTTTTTTGACTATACACTTTTTAAAATTGGAAAGTATGAACTTACCTTGATTTCTGTACTAGGGGTGATTTTATTAATCATTGTGGTAAAACTTATTTTGTGGCTTATAAAGAAGAGTATCAATAGCGCTTCACGAATTGAGGTTTCAAAAAAATATGCGGTTTACAATTTAGTAAAATATGTAATCATAGTCTTTTCTATTATTGCAGGCTTTCAGATACTGGGATTTAATTTCACAATATTACTTGGTGGCGCAGCAGCGCTGCTGGTGGGAGTAGGCCTGGGATTGCAAAATATTTTCAGCGATTTTATTTCCGGCATTATTTTACTTGTCGAGTCCAAAATAAAAATAAATGACATCGTAGAAGTTGACGGCCTGTTGTGCCGCGTTTCTGACATCAATCTCAGGACTACTACTGTACTTGGCCGTGATGATAAATACATCATATTGCCCAATTCAATGTTAACTAAAAACAACATCATCAACTGGACTTATGGAGATATTGCTTCCCGCTTTTATGTATCTGTAGGTGTGGGTTACACCTCTGATATAGCGCTGGTAAAAAAACTTCTGCAGGAAATTATTGACAATCAACCTGGCGCTTTAAAATCACCCAGGCCTTTCATTCGCTTTACAGATTTTGCGGATTCGTATTTGCTGTTCTCAGTTTACTTCTGGTCCGAAGATGTATATGGTGTGGAGAATATCAAAAGTGAAATACGAACAAAAATATTTGAAAAGTTCGGTGAACATAATATAGATATTCCCTTACCGCAAAGAGTGGTGCATATTAATAAGTAGGTTATGGAAGAACAAATTAAAAAATTACTTTTCAACCCAACAATAGGGAGAATTGTAGCTATCTTCATCGGGGTTGCCATTATCTGGATTCTTATCAAGACATTGCAAAAAAAATTATTCTCAAAAATAAAGGGTAATGATAACCGTTACCGGGCAAAAAAACTCGGAACCTTCGTCGGTTATATTTTAACTATTATTCTGATCGCAGTTGTTTTCAGCGATAAACTCGGAGGCTTTACTGTAGCATTAGGTGTAGCAGGAGCAGGTATTGCATTTGCATTGCAGGAAGTAATTGTTTCCTTTGCAGGATGGCTCGCTATCATGTTCGGAGACTTTTACAAAACAGGAGATAGAGTTCAGTTGGGGGGTGTAAAGGGAGATGTAATGGATATAGGTGTATTGCGGACTACCATTATGGAAACAGGCCAATGGGTAGATGGTGATTTGTATAACGGACGCATCGTGCTTATCGCCAACAGTTATGTTTTTAAAGAACCTGTTTACAATTATTCGGGAGATTTTCCTTTCCTGTGGGATGAAATTAAAATTCCTATTCAATATGGAAGTAATTATATAAAGACCAAAGAAATACTATTAAACATCGGAACCGAAATTGCGGGTGACCTTACCCAAAGATCTTTGGAAAAATGGAGGACTATGCAAACTAAATACCGGCTGGAAGATGCCCAGACAAGCCCAATGGTTTCTCTTATCGCTAATGATAATTGGGTTGAATATACTTTACGGTATGTAGTAGATTATAAACGAAGAAGGGCTACTAAAACTGAATTATTTACAAAAATACTAGCCAGGGTAGAAGCCACTAATGGCGAAATCAAATTTGC
>JBBSPS010000268.1:0-5050 GCA_038258655.1 Bacteroidia bacterium | reverse complement strand
TAAATACAATCTAACAAAAAGTGTATAGTAGTTTAAAATTTTATACTACTAACCCCACCCCGAAGCAGAGATTCAGACTATTTTTAGAATAAAAACAGTAAATTTGACAGATGTTAAAGAAAATATCTATTAATTTGATTTTTGTTTTAGGTTGTTTCGCCCATTTTTTTGCTGCCGGCGAAAATAGTAGCTCCAACAAGAATGTTGAATGTAGTAAGTTTATTCCTCGTATAAACGAAATGAAAGATTCAACGAAATGCCGATTTGTTTGGATTGGCTCTGTAAATGATGGTGATGGCAATGAGATTGATGATTTTGATGTGACTGTTTTATCAGATGATAATAACAATGAGGTTCTTCAAAAAATAAGTGCACGAAATGATCGCATTTGCAGTATTAATATGCCCATGAATAAAAAGGTGATAATTATTTTAGAAAAAAATGGGTATGTTGCGAAAAAAATTGCTCTTAATACAGAAATCTCTAATGATCTATGTAATAAAAAATATGTTTTATCATATTCTGCCATTCTTTTCAAGAAGGAACCTAATATAGATGTTTCGGAACTTAATAAACCAATTGCTTTTATTAAATATAACAAAACAAAACAAGAATTTTCTTTTGATGCCAAACAAGTCGAAAAAATAAATAATATCATCAAAAAAAGATATAAAGACTATTACAAAAAAAATGTAGTCGAACATCATTGATCGGTTGTTTTCTTTTCTTAATATCTCCTAAAAAAAAGAAACAAAAATTCAAGAAAAAATGCTCGCTCCCCTCAAATGCCTACTCGACATTGAATTTTTTTCACCCTCACGCGCGGCTTCGTTAATGAATTTTTATTACGAATGAGATCTTTGCCATATAATATTTATATGATAATCATAGGAATATTCCAATAAAAAAACGTCCCGCTCTTTTAGAACGGGACGTATTTTTATAACACAGATTCGTTATTCGATAAATTCGTTTTTCGTAGATTTACAAAACGCCCGCATCATACGCTTTTTCAGCATGTAATGATTCATCCAATCCTTTATCTTCATCTGTTTCCGATACTTTAACAGGAGTAATTTTATTTATTACCATTAACATACCGTATGTAAAAACAAAGGCGTATGCACAAGTGCCAACCACAGCAATACATTGTTTCGCGAAGAAATGCGTTCCTCCCGACATCAAACCATTAGCTCCAGCCTCATTCATCGCTTTTGATGCAAATACACCAAGCAATATGGTACCCAAACATCCGCCAACACCATGCACTCCCCATACATCTAACGCATCATCCCATCCCATTTTATTTTTTAAATGAACGGCTATGTAACAAACAACTCCTGCTGCAATACCTATGATACATGCAGAAGGAAGAGAAACAAAACCAGCAGCAGGTGTAATGGTTGCAAGTCCGGCAACTGCACCGGTAAGAAGCCCAACAAATTTTGGTTTTTTAACCAAGTACCATTCAATTGCTAACCAGGTAATTGCAGCAAACGATGCAGCAACATCCGTATTCAAAAATGCTAATCCTGTTACTGCATTTACATCCAAAGCACTACCTGCATTAAAGCCATACCATCCAAACCATAATAAACCAGTTCCGATTGCGATCAATGGAATGCTATTGGGTGTTGATTCTTTATCACGTCGTTTACCAACATAAATTACAGAAGCCAATGCTGCAAAACCTGCTGTGGCATGAACAACAATACCGCCTGCAAAATCAAGTACTCCCCATTTAGCAAGTAAACCACCACCCCACACCATGTGTGCAAACGGATAGTAAACAAACACTTGCCATAACACTAAAAATATTAAATAAGATTTGAAGGTTACACGATTTACAAATGCTCCTGTAATTAAAGCAGGTGTAATAATCGCAAACATCATTTGATAGGCCATAAACACAAATTCAGGTAACTTTGTGTTTCCTGCAAATGGTGAATTGAGATCTACTCCACTCATAAAAGCTTTATCCAAATTACCAATAACCCCTCCAAGCGCATCGCCACTAAAGCACAATGAATATCCGCACACAAACCACATGATGGTGGTAATCCCCATTGAAACAAAACTTTGGATCATAATTCCGAGAATGTTTCTTTTACCGGCTAAGCCTCCGTAAAAAAATGCTAATCCCGGTGTCATTAACATTACAAGGCTAGTTGCTAAGAGCATGAAGCCTGTGGTACCTGTGTCAAACATAGTCTTTTAGTTTTAGGCCTTGTTTGCCGAAGCAATGCGAAGGCATGGTTAGTATTTATTTATTATTAGAAATTATTTTTATGTTATTTTAAAAGCACTTGTGTGTGAGTCATTGCAAGGGAGTTCTTCACGACTGAAGAAATCTCATTCCTCTAATAAGATTGCTTCTCCCGCCAAATTGCTGGATCGCAATGACGATTAAATCAGGTATTCAAAAAAAATTGCAAACTCCCTCACAATGATGTTTAAAAAGATATCCCAATATTCACTAGCACTTCCATCCTACTATTTGTATTCGCATTGTTCCAATGAAAAATTTCCTGATCCTTATCCGCAATTAATTGTCGTCCTTCCAAACGAATGTATGAATTATCAGTTGGTTTATATTCTACGCCAAGTGTAGCTCCCCACAATTTGTAACCGGTTAATTTATTTGCTTTGTCAGGAAATACTGTTGACATAAATCCCTGCGGATCATTGAACATTTCTCCTCTGCCATAAACAGCAAATTTTGTTTTCAGTTGATATTTCAATCCCAATACCCCACTATACATTGTAGCTGTTTTATTTTTTACGGTAATACTTGAATTTTTTTGAATACAATAATCACCACCAATTTGAAATTTTAATTTCTTGATCGTGTAATTAAAAAAAAGATTCTGATGAATTCTTAAATGCGAAAGAGAATCACCTATTGGAGAATCATCACCTATATAATTGCTGTACCCAAAATTTCCTTTATCGCCCAAAGCATAAGTAATAAGCATTCCTAAAGATTTTTTCTTGTTATTATCTTCATACATGTTATAGCCATTCAAAGCATAAACATTGATGGAGAGCTTATCATTCGGATTATAATTCAAACGAAAACCGCTTTCGAAATAGGGTTCATAAATAGTATTGACGGAAACAGAGCTCGTAAAATTTTCTTTTGGTAAAAGCCCTTCCGTTCCGAAATGTGTTCTAAAAAAACCTGCATCTAACCACAGCTTTTTACACAAACGAACACCTACATGTGCTTCCATTATATTATTAAAAGTTGGAGACCATGCGCTACGTGCAATATCGCCGAAATGCAAAGTAACAACCCCGCGTATTTTATCGGCATCATATTGTGCTGTAAGTTGCGCTGTATTAAGTCCGAACTGATTGCTACGTGGAGAAATAGAAGGGAATTTTTGATAATTATTCTGGCCAACACTATCCGTGTAATAAGCGTAATAGGCATCAACATATCCGCTGATGGTGAATTTGGAGGTAGAATCTTTGGTTTGGGAAAAACTGTTTACTGAAAATAAAATAGAAATTATATTTATATAGAAAGTAATTTTTTTCTTCATACTATTTTACTTTGGATATTATATCTTAAAGCAAACATATAGAGATTTATTGAAATTGCAAAATCTAATTTAATAACTCCATTTCACATACATTCCGCCCCAGCTATAACCTGCGCCAAATGTGGTAAGAATAATATTATCACCTTTTTTTAATTGATGTTCCCATTCGGTTAAACAAAGCGGAATAGTAGCTGAAGTAGTATTCCCATATTTTTGAATATTCAGCATTACCTTGTCCATCCCCACTCCCATACGTTTGGCAGTAGCTTCGATAATACGTTTATTGGCTTGATGCGGAGTTAAAAAAGCGATATCTTCCGCTTTCAGATGATTACGTTCCATCATTTCTGCTGCTACATCAGCCATTTTAACTACGGCAATTTTAAAAACAGCTTTACCGTCCATTGTAATGTAGTGTTTTTTGTTTGCAACTGTATCAAGCGATGCCGGCATTAAGCTGCCTCCGGCAGGTTGATACAAGTGCTCCTTACCACTTCCATCCACATACATACGTGCATCAATGATTCCTGTTCCATCCGTTGATGGTTCAAGCAATACGGCACCTGCCGCATCACCAAATAAAATAGATGTAGTACGGTCGCTGTAATCCACTATGCTCGACATTTTATCGGAACCGATCACCAATATTTTTTTATGTGTACCGCTCTCAATAAATTTTGAAGCTGTATGAAGTGCGTACAGAAAACTGGAGCAGGCGGCTTGTATATCAAAACCCCAAGAATTTTTAGCGCCTATCATATCGGCTACTTTATTGGCCGTAGCAGGATATTGATGGTCGGGTGTAACAGTAGCGACAATAATTAAATCAATATCAAGAGGAGAAATATTTTTTTTTAGAAGTAATTTTTTTGCCGCTTCCGTAGCCATAAATGCGCTTGCTTTGTCTTTATCTTTTAATATTCTTCGTTCACTGATACCACAACGTGTAAGTATCCATTTGTTGTTAGTATCTACCATCTGTTACATTTCTTCATTGGAAAGAATGTAATCAGGAACATACGCTGCTACACCGGTTATTGCTGCTGTAGTTTTCATTTTTAATAGTTTTTAATTTGTTCAGCTTTGCTGTGCCAGAGATTCCCAGATTATATTTTATAATACAGTAATCAAATTAATCTACGAATCTGTAGCATTTTCAGTTATATCGCTTCTACAACTTCTTTAGATATTATTTCCGCTATCTTACTTCCCACTTCCGTAGTACTATAATATGTACCTGCATTAATATCCTGTGTAACATATCCCATATTTATAGCATCACTCACGGCACGTGATATCAATGCGCTTTCTTTTGTCATTTGGAAAGAGCTTTCCAACATCATTGCCGCTGATAAAATAGAAGCCATAGGATTTGCAATATTTTTTCCGGCAGCCTGTGGATATGATCCATGAATAGGTTCATACAATGCTACTTTGTCGCCAACAGATGCGGATGGCAACATTCCCAATGAGCCTGTTATTACAGATGCTTCATCAGTGAT
>JBBSPS010000267.1:0-5053 GCA_038258655.1 Bacteroidia bacterium | reverse complement strand
TCACGCCCACAAATTTAAAGCAATCTTTCATTTTGCAAAGTTATAAAACTTTGCGACCTAAGCGTATATACCTAAAGTATTATTTATGCGTTATCACTTTGAGCTTGGCAGTAAAATTTAGGTTTACCAGATCAATCTAGTTTCTCATACACCGAATTATTACTCTTAAATTCAGGAACTAACTGTTTCATTTTTTTTACTATTAATTTATTATCCTGTGAATCAAAAAGATCAATTAGTTCTGTAATAGTTGCAGACACATTTCCGAAATCGTATTCTTTTACTTTCGCCACCATTATTTGTTTGTGATGAGTTGGCAATGTATTTTCATGATCTGCAAGCAACTCTTCAAATAATTTTTCACCAGGGCGCAAACCTGTGTATATAATGCGAATATCTTTATCCAACGTTAACCCGGATAGCTTGATCATCTTGGTTGCCAGATCAACAATCTTTACAGAATCTCCCATATCAAAAATAAATATCTCACCTCCTTTTCCCATTGCACCTGCTTCCAGAACTAATTGACATGCCTCCGAAATGGTCATAAAATAACGGGTAATATCAGGATGAGTGATAGTAACCGGACCTCCGTTTTCAATTTGTTGTCGGAAACGTGGTATCACAGAGCCATTAGAACCAAGTACATTTCCAAAACGGGTTGTAATGAATTTTGTTTTGGATTTTTTACCAAGTGACTGTGCATAAATTTCGGCGACACGCTTACTTGCTCCCATTACGTTTGTCGGGTTTACTGCTTTATCAGTTGAAACCATCACGAATTTCTCAACGTTAAATTCAACAGCGAGATCAGCCAGCATTTTTGTACCAAACACATTAGTTAAAATAGATTCGGACGGATTATTTTCTATCATTGGCACATGCTTGTATGCTGCCGCATGAAAAATAATTTGGGGGTTAAATGTGCGAAACACATTTTCCATACGTTCTTTATTACGAATATCACCCATCACTACTTCATAGGATTGTTGTTGATAATTATCCTGCAGCTCCATTTCCACATCATATAAAGGTGATTCCGCCTGGTCAAGCAAAATAATTTTTTTGGGATCAAAGCGAATTACCTGTCGGACAATTTCGGCACCAATGCTACCCGCCGCGCCTGTAACTAAAATAACCTTATTTGACAATTCTTTTCTGATATTATCTTTATCTAATTGTATCGGATCACGCTCCAATAATTCTTCTATCTGTACTTTTTTAATTTGCTTGAAACTCAATTCGCCATTGATCCAATCAGTTACCGGTGGCACGTTCAAAATTTTTGTGTTGTAATTCAAACAAATATCAACAACCTGCTGTTTCTTAACAGGTGAAAGGTTTTGCACCGATACGATTAAATGGGCTACATTATTATTTTGCAATAATTCATTTAATTTATCCAAACTGTAAATGGTTACCCCTTCTAACTTTTTACCTTGTTTTTTTTTATCATCATCAATAAATCCCAACACTTTATATTTTGTTCCTGCGTCCCTGTCTAGAGTCCGCTTTGTGATAATCCCGGATTCACCGGCGCCAAAAATAATAACGCTTCGTTTTTCTTTATTTGGATTGGTTAATTCCATATACAATGCCTTAAACATTACACGCAGACTGATCATCAAAAATGTAGTGGCCATGTAATCAATAATAATGATAGAAAAAGGAATAGGAAATTTGTGATTAATAAAATTGTAGAAAATAAAATTTATTAAAACAAAGCAAATGCTGCCAATGCTTATCACAATAAAAATTCGTTGCGAATCTTTTGAGCTGGTATATTTTACAATGCCTTGATACGTTTTAGAAATATAAAAAGTGAGCGCCCTTATACCTAAAACTAAACTAAACACCAAAGGGAAAGCGGTTATCTCAACCTGTGGAATAGAAAAATTAAAACGTACGAGGTAGGCCAACACAAGGGAAAACAAACAAATTCCAAGATCAATGAAAAAAATGATCCATCGGGGCATATTGCGCTGAAACAGGATATCGAGTGTTTTCATAAGCTAATAAACCCAAAGATATAAAAAATGGTGGCAGTTTGCGCTTACTTTTTATCTTTGTAAACAATCTCTTATGCCTAAAATTTTATTCATAGCCGCTCACCGTCCCCACCGCTCACCGAGTCAGCGTTATCGCTTTGAACAATATTTTTATTTTTTGCGTTCAAATGGTTATGAATGTGAACTTTCTTTTATTATTGATGATGCTGATGATAAAATATTTTACAGCTCCGGGAATATTGTTGGCAAGCTGTTTATTACATTTAAAAGCGCTATTAAAAGATGGCGGGATATAAAACAATCAATTAAAGTTGATATTGTTTTTGTTCAGCGCGAAGCATTTATGACAGGATCCACCTACTTTGAAAAACAATTTAAAAGATCAAAAGCAAAATTGGTTTTTGACTTTGATGATTCTATTTGGATGCTTGATACTTCCGACGCCAATAAAAAATGGGAATGGCTTAAAAGCACAAAAAAAACAGCAAAGATCATTGCCATTTCTGATATGATATTTGCCGGAAATAATTATCTTGCTGATTATGCCAGACAATTTAATAAAAATGTGAAGATCGTACCAACAACAGTTGATACAGGTGTATTTAAACGAAAGACTGAATATCAAGACAAGGAGCGGCTTTGCATTGGCTGGAGCGGTAGCCATACTACAATAAAACATTTTGAACAAGCGGTTCCTATTCTAATAAAGATAAAAGAAAAATATGCTGATAAGGTTTATTTTAAAGTGATGGGAGATGAATTATACAGCAATATAGCGCTGGGTATTAAAGGGGTTCCATGGAGCAACGACACTGAAACGGATATGTTGGAAAGTTTTGATATTGGCATTATGCCTCTCCCGGATGATCAATGGGTAAAAGGGAAATGTGGCTTAAAAGGCTTGACATATATGGCACTGGAGGTTCCTACAATTATGTCGGGAGTTGGCGTAAATACTGAAATTATACATGATGGTGTAAATGGGTTTTTAGCGAATACGGAAGAAGAATGGATAAATAAAATTTCTCAACTGATAGAGTCTTTTGAATTGCGTAAACAGCTGGGAATACAGGGTAGGGAAACTGTGGAAGAACGTTATTCTGTTGAGTCACAAAAAAACAATTATCTGACCCGTTTTAATGAGTTGTTGAAACGATAAAATCTTACATTTGCATTACACAAATAGCGCTCAATAACCAATTAACTAATGAACCTATAAAACTCGGATAAAGATGGAAACAGCAACTGATTTAAAAAATGTAGCACTTGTAAATAAACACATTGCACTTGGAGCAAAGATGGTACCTTTTGCAGGATACCTTATGCCTGTATCATATACAGGGTTAAATGAGGAACACGCTGTTGTCCGTTCAGCAGTAGGTGTATTTGATGTTAGCCACATGGGCGAATTTATTTTAAAAGGTGAAAATGCCTTGGATCTTATTCAGCGAGTTACCTCAAATGATGCGTCTGTATTGGCAGATGATAAAATTCAATATTCCTGTTTACCGAATGATAAAGGCGGTATTGTTGACGATCTATTGGTTTATCGCATCAACTCGAATGAATATATGTTAGTTGTAAATGCATCTAACATTGAAAAGGACTGGAACTGGATCAAAAAATTCAATACAAAAGGTGTTGAAATGAAAAACATTTCCGATGATGTTTCTTTGCTAGCGGTACAAGGCCCAAAAGCTATTTTAGCTTTACAAAAATTAACAGATATTAATCTTTCCGAGATTCCTTATTACAGTTTCAAAAAAGGCAAATTCAATGGAGTAGATCATGTGATTATTTCAAACACAGGATATACCGGCGCAGGCGGATTTGAACTTTATTTCGCGAATTCAGTAGCGGAAAAAATGTGGGATGCAATTTTTGAAGCAGGCGCTGAATTCGGCATTAAACCTATTGGTTTAGGAGCTCGTGATACATTGCGTTTGGAAATGGGTTTCTGTTTATATGGTAATGATATTGATGATACAACATCTCCTATTGAAGCAGGTTTAGGATGGATCACCAAATTCACAAAAGACTTCACCAACAAAACAACATTCGCAGAACAAAAAGAAAAAGGGGTCAGTAAAAAATTAGTTGGCTTTGAAATGATCGACCGCGGTATTCCGCGCCATGATTATCAAATCGCTGATGCAGCAGGAAATATTATTGGTAAGGTAACTTCAGGTACACAATCCCCATCGCTAAATAAAGCTATTGGTATGGGTTACGTATCTACCGCTTTTGCAAAAGCTGATTCCGAAATTTTTGTCATCATTCGCGATAAGCCAATCAAAGCGAAAGTTGTAAAGATTCCTTTTTATAAAGCATAATAATTGCTTAGGCATAGTCTTCGACTACGCTTAGACTGACCACCGCGCGTTGTAACAACTGAGCGTAGTTGAAGTGCCTGCGGAGATTTAATTACTTCTTCATGAACAACATTGAAACTTGTTTCACACCACAATTATTCCCATTATTCAGGAACGAGAATGCTATTGTTGTTGTTATTGATGTGTTCCGTGCTACATCTGCCATTTGTACAGCGTTTCATCATGGTGTAGAAAAAATGATCCCTGTCGCGACAATTGAAAAAGCAAAAAAATATCAGCAAATGGGGTTTGTTGCAGCGGCAGAACGTGATGGAGAAAAACTGGAAGGTTTTGACCTGGGAAACTCTCCTTTCGGTTACATGAATGAAAAATTAAAAGGGAAGACCATCGCTATCTCTACAACTAATGGTACCAAAGCAATTGAAGCTGCGCGTGATTCATACAAAATAGTAATTGGTTCATTTATTAATATAGATGCGCTATCTCAATTTTTAATCAAACAAAAACGAGATGTTACTTTTTTATGCGCCGGTTGGAAAAACAAATTCAATCTGGAGGATACATTGTTTGCAGGAGCTTGTGCTCAGCAATTATTAGAAAGCAATCTATTTAAAAGTGAATGTGATTCAACACTCAGCGCAATGCATTTGCATTCAATAGCTAAAAATGATCTGTATGGATTTTTATCCAACTCATCACATCGTAATCGCT
>JBBSPS010000266.1:0-5169 GCA_038258655.1 Bacteroidia bacterium | reverse complement strand
TTCTACAAATTTTTTAAGTTAGATTTCGTTCTTTAAAATCATATTTTACTTAGCATTCGTTATCATCTGCGGTTAGAAGCGAGAATTTCATTCTCGCTTTTCCCAAACCTATGCACTTTCAGTGCATAGTAGTTGAGTTTTTCGAAAATTATATGAAAGGATTTCCAAGATATCCGGTTCATCATCAACGATAAGAATCTTTTTTTTATTCATTTAATCAGAAAATAATCTGATATAAAATTAGCGGAAGGACACTAAGTAGGTATTGGGGAATTGTTAAATTATTATTAAGAAAGCATGGGTATGGGACTAATTAAAATTCAAATGTATAACCAATACCTTTTACTGTTCTAATAAAATCCTCCCCTAATTTTTCGCGTAGTTTTCTGATATGTACATCAATGGTCCTGTCGCCAACTATCACATCTCCGCCCCATACTTTATCCAGGATTGCTTCACGTGTAAATACTTTTCCGGGTTTTGATGCAAGCAACGCTATCAATTCAAATTCTTTTTTTGGTAAATTAATTTCTACTCCGTCTTTCGCTACAACATAGCGCTCGCGGTCAATTTTAATTCCACCCAAATCCACTTTATCTGTAGAGGCATTTTCGATAGTTCCGCTACGTCTTAATAACGCTTTGATCCTGCTGATGAGCACACGTGGTTTAATGGGCTTGTTAATATAATCATCCGCACCTACATCAAAACCCGCAATCTGTGAGTAATCTTCATTACGCGCCGTTAAAAATGCGATCATTACATCTTTTAATCCGTGGAGTTCACGTATCTCTCGACAGGTTTCAATCCCATCCATCTCGGGCATCATTACATCCAAGATGATCAAATCCGGATTTTCCTTTTTTGCAATAGCTATTGCCTCTTTCCCGTTATTAGCAGTATATAAATTGTATCCTTCCTTCTTTAAATTATAGCTAAGAAATTCTAATATATCCGGCTCATCATCTACCAATAAAATTTTATGTTTACTACTCATAATTGTATTTTATATTTATCATAAAGATCGTATTTTGCATTAATAATATTGTTAAATCAATATTAACTTAGTATTAACAAAATACCGAAATATTCTTTACTAAGGTAGTGAAAAAGGAGAAAAAAGTAAAAATACAATTGAATATAAAGTGCGAATAGATAAACAGTTATGCACCCTATACGAGTATTTGATTATAAATGATTTAAGAATTTCTTTTCGTATTTTTCTAACGAAACCTAATATTATTTATTTTTTCCTTGCTATTATCACCTTGTTTCATTAACTTAGTACTTAGAAATTAGACAAATACATAACTAAAACCTAATAATCATGAAAACGAAATTTACTACTCTGCTTTTTTTAGTGGCGTCTTTTGCGAGTCAAAATGTGAACTCACAAACATTAGAACAATTAAAAGCGCTTCCTCCAGAAGGCTATAACTCTTGTGGTTTTGATGAGGGAAGAGCTATATTCGAAAAAAATCATCCCGAGGCAATTAAAGAAAATGAGGCGCGGGAGAAATTTGTTCAACAATATATTTTAGACCATCCTAATGAGTCTTCTTATAATTCAGGTCGATCAGTATTGCCTAAATACAGAATACCTGTTGTATTTCATGTTTATGGAGGTGCTTCACACACGTTTTGGGGTTTAACTGTAACCAAAGCAAAAATTGATTCAGCGTTAGTATATGTAAACAAAGATTTTAATGGCTTGAATGATGATTTTAACTCAGTACATAATAATTTTAAAACCATTAGAGGAACGATGGATATTTCCTTTGAATTGGCATTAAAAAAACCAAATGGTACAGTTACAGATGGTGTAGATTGGATTACCACTAAAACAGGTGCAGGTTATGCTCCAAACTCAGTAGCTGCTGATGCGTGGGATAACAAAAAGTATTATAACATTTATATAGTAGCTGATTTATATAATGATGGGAGCTCTACTAATTCGGGCTATACGCTTTACCCAAATGTTGCCAATACAAATAACAATGAAGCAAAAACAGTTTATAATGGCCAGTATTTAGGATCCAACACCTCAAAAGAATTTGCGTCCACGCTATCTCATGAACTTGCTCACGCCTTTTTTCTTCTTCATACGTTTGAAAATGGCTGTAATAGCCCAGGAGATAATGTTTCGGACACTCCACCAGTTTCTAATAATAATTTACAATGTCATAGCAGTCCAACGTCAACAGCTCCCACATCAACGTGTACTGGAACTCCACTTGTGAATGTTGAAAACTATATGGATTATTCTGGACGATTTAGCTGCTATAAAATGTTTACCAAAGGTCAGATAACTAGAATGGATGGGTATTTGAATGTGAACGATGTTACATTAAAACCACTTTGGCAACAATCAAATTTGATTACTACAGGTATCTTAAGCTCAGTAGGAATAAATTTAGTTAATGATGCGGTAATTGAAATTAATGTTTTTCCTAACCCTTCTAACGGAATATTTCAGTTGAATGTGAATACAAACAAACAAGATAATTATACCTTGGAAGTGAAAGATGTGTTGGGCCGTGTTATATATTCTTCTGCACTAGTATCAAGTGGTAATTATAAAACCACAATAGACTTGCAAGAGCAGCCAACAGGAATTTATTTTGTGTCTGTTTCCAGTTCAAATGGTAACAGAGTAATTAAAGTGGTAAAAGAATAAACTGTAGTTATAAAAATTATTCATTGAAACTTCATTATGTGTTTTACAGCTCGTAAAACGCATAATGAAGTTTTTTATAATCTGTGAATCTGTGGCAATCATTTCACAGATACCTCTCACCCCTGCGGCGGCCATTCATTTTTTTTGTTTTTTTTTGCTAAATGAGTATATTATCATTACATTTATATATAAAATAAAAATCTAACTAATGTTTCTTTTTTAGAAACAGTAGTTGATAATAAAAGAACCTTTAATAACTAAATCAACATGAAAAAAATTACTAAACTACTCACAGCGGCGTTTTTTTGCTTGTTTTTATTAAACAAAGCTTATGCGCAAACAACACCATTGCCTTGCAGTACTTCCGAAGGGAATCAAAAATTATTTGATTCCAACCCCCAATTGTATGCTGATTATTTAAAAGAAAATGAAAGATTAGCAGCAATTGATAAAGCTGCTTATGCCAATGGATATAAGGACAATAGCAGAGCGGCTGGGCCAATATATACTTATCCGGTAGTATTTCACATTATACATAATAATGGACCTGAAAATATTTCGGATGCACAAGTTAAAGATGCATTCAGAATTTTACAAGAAGACTTTCGTAAATTAAATAGCGATTTTTCTACTACTGTTGCTTCTTTTCAATCTATAGCTGCAGATTGCGAAATACAATTTTGCTTGGCTACTAAAGACCCGAACGGAGCCGCAACAACCGGCATTGTTAGAACGGTGAGCACAAAAACCAATGCAGGCGCAAATGGAGATGATGCTAAAATAAATCCTTGGCCTACCAATAAATATCTTAATATTTGGATAGTGAAAACGCTACCTAATGGTTCTTCCGGATTTACTTATTATCCAACAACCAACGTGGGGTCTCCTACAGATGGTCCAGTAGTGATACATAATTATACAGGATCTATTGGTACTTCTAATACTATCGCGAAGCATGATATATCCCATGAAATGGGACATTATTTTAACTTGATTCACGTCTGGGGTCCCAGTGGAAATTGTGGAGATGATGGAGTTTCAGATACTCCGATAAGCAGCCAACATAATTTTATACAAAATAATTGCCAAACGAATGATAAGACAAGCTGTTCGGGCGGAGCGTTGCAAAATACACAAAACTATATGGACTATACTTTTTGTTATACCATGTTCACCTTAGGCCAAAAAACAAGAATGCGTAGTTCCGTTACGGGTTCTCCAAGCCGTAATACTCAATGGCAGCCCGCCAACCTTACTGCTACAGGTGCTACAGGTTGCACTAGTGTAGGATTAAATGAGGAGTCTTCTTCTTACTCCATCAATTTTAATGTATATCCAAATCCGGTAGAAGAAAATACGATCATCAAATTTAATTTGATTGAAAAACAAAAAGCAGAATTGAAAATCTATGATATTATGGGCCGACAAGTTGCATCCATTTTTGAAGGAGATTTAAACTCTGGCGAACATGAATATTCAATAGCAAATAAAGCCAAACTTATACCGGGTATTTATTTTGTAAAATTGGTTGTTGGCAATCAAAGCTTGGTTAAAAAAATGATCGTTAAACAATAGCATTTAATCTTTTTCTTAAATGTAATTTATTTTTTTAATTAAAATAAAATCCCCGGAATATTTGTTCGGGGATTTTTTATTACGTCCGGGTAAGCTTTAAATGCATACATTTGTGTGCTTTACATCTCCAGAGTAGTTCAGTCGAACAAGATAATTCTCAACCAAACGATTTTTGTCATCCGGTTTTTTAGCATAAATAATAATATAAAAATGTCATTCGAAAAATTAAATTTAATTGAGCCTATATTAAGGGCCTTAAAAACAGAAGGCTATACAAAGCCTACGCCTATTCAGGAACAAGCGATTCCAATAGTATTAAAACATAAAGATTTGCTTGGTTGCGCTCAAACAGGCACAGGAAAAACGGCGGCATTCGCAATCCCTATTTTACAAATTCTTCACGAAGAAAAAATTGTAGAAAAACAAAAGACCATTAAAACACTCATATTAACACCTACTCGTGAATTAGCAATACAGATAGGAGAAAGTTTTGCGGCTTACGGAAAACATACCGGACTTAAACATAAAGTAATTTTTGGAGGAGTATCGCAACACAACCAGGTAGAAGCTTTGCGAACAGGTGTGGATATTCTTATCGCTACTCCCGGCAGATTGCTTGATTTGATGAATCAGCGATTTGTTCATCTTCAGCATATAAAAATATTTGTGCTGGATGAAGCCGATCGTATGTTGGATATGGGTTTTATTCCCCAGGTGAAGCAAGTTATTCGCCAAACTCCACCGAAACAAAATCGCCAAACTTTATTATTTAGCGCGACCTTTAGCCAAGATGTTATTAATCTTTCTGCTCAGTGGACCCATGAACCGGTACAGATTGAAATTGAACCCGACAGCATTGCGACCGATAACGTTGAGCAGCGTATTTATTTGGTCACCGGTGACGACAAGTTTCGACT
>JBBSPS010000265.1:0-5172 GCA_038258655.1 Bacteroidia bacterium | reverse complement strand
TTTGAACAACAATATAAATATGGGCCTAATTATCTCGACAGAAGAGAAGCGCTGGAGTATTTCGCGGCAAATAAACTAAGTTCTCTTGCTCTTGGGTTAAATGACAAATATTATGGTTTGCGTCTATTGACTTTGGAAAACCTGGAACAACAAAATGGTTACACGGTTCCATCAGTGTTGAAAGTAGTGGAACAAATGGCTGTGAAAGATCCCAACAGAAAAGTGCAGGCTAAAGCGCTTGAAATACTGGCACAGATGAATGATAAACAATACCTGCCATTGTTTGAAAAATATATCAATGATTCTTCTTATTCGGTTGCCGGTTCAGCGCTTGAAGGGCTTATCAGTCTGGATCCTGAAAATGCACTTACGCTCGCGAATAAATACAGAAATGATGCATTAGGGAAATTAGGGGGCGTAGTTGCAGATATAATATTACAAAATGCTACAGAAGAAGATTTTACTTTTTTATTTAATCATTTTAAAGGTGAAGCTTTTTCTGAGGATAAAATAAAGGATGCTATTAAGTTTGAAAAATACTTGATCTCGGTTAAAGGTGCAGTCAATGTGAGAAAAGGAGTTGATGAAATTATGAAATTCAGAAACCAGATTCCTGAAAAATACAAAGGCTTTATTGATCCTGCATTTAAACAAGGTTTTGATAGAATAAGTGCTGCTCAGCAAGTTAATGGTAATACAGAATTGGCTAACTATATTGATGGGTTGTTGAAATAATTAGTCAGAAATAATTACTGATTTTTATGGTCAGACGCGGGACCGACAGAGTAGAAAGATTAACAGCAAACAAAGAAATAATAATGATTTTCATTTAATGATTAGCATCACAAATGGGTGATTATAAAAAGGAAAATATATATTATTGGTTTAGACAAAACGTAGATAAATTATTATTAAAAATTACTGATGAATTTTAAATCGTGTCATGATTGAAATTGAATATAAATTCAATGAAATTCAAAATTACCTTTTATTGATTAAGCAAATAAATTAACTGATCTTGTATAATCATAATCTTTTATAATTAATGGTTTTTTCGTACCTCTGCTCAAATTATTTTATAGAATTAGTTGCAAGGATTCTTTATAAAAAACCATAATTAATATATGAGAGCTATTGATGCATTACCTAAACTTGGACATATTGTATTCAGAAACAAAAGCGCTTTTTGGATAGGATTTTTGGCTGTCTCAATTGGTGTGGCTCTTCAACTTCCCATGTATATTAATGCAAGTGATATGGGTTACCGGCTGGTAGGTATGCGCATGAGTACAACAATGGATGTAGGGATGGCTTTGGTGGTAATAGGCCTTTGTATAACGCTATACAGTCTTATTCCTCCTGGTTCAGCTAATGATAATGACAATTACAACCTTAAAATCCGGGCCCTGGATGATGCTCGTATAAACCTAACTCATGTGGGGTTGTTGTTTGTTATGGCTCTTGCTATTACACTTGATGTAATGAAACCAACGATCCTGTCGTTCGTAGTGCCGGGAATGGCAAGAGAATACGGACTTAAATCGCCGGTGAATCCTGGCGCAAGTATTCCGGTTGCATTGCTTCCGTTATGTGGGATAACAGGGACTGTAATAGGTTCCTTTGTCTGGGGATGGTTGGGTGATAAGATTGGCCGAAAATCCTCTATACTCATGGCCGGCATTACATTTATTGCCACAAGCGCCTGTGGCTCTATGCCGGCATTCTGGATGAATTGTGTGATGTGCCTTATTATGGGATGGGGAGTTGGCGGAATGTTGCCTGTCATTTTTACTCTTATGTCAGAAAGTATTCCGGCAAGGCACCGTGGATGGATGATGGTTCTTATTGGCGGGGATATCGCGGGAGCTTACATCATTTCCAGCGCCCTTGCAACATGGCTTGTTCCGCATTACACGTGGCGGATACTTTGGCTGATCGGTTTCCCTACAGGATTTATGCTCATCCTGTTGAACCGCTGGATCCCGGAATCACCGCGATACCTGCTAAGCCATGGCAGGTTTAAAGAAGCACAAGATGTTATGAAGAGGTTTGGTGCGATCGCTATAAAAGAAAAAGTTTTGCCGGTTATTAATGAAATGAAGATAAAAGATCAATTCCAACAACTATTGCGTCCACCTTTTCTTGGCATTACTTCTACTTTAGGGATACTGGCACTTGGCGCCGGCTTTGTAGAATTTGGATTTGAACTTTGGATACCCTCCAATCTTCAACATCTTGGATTCTCGCAGGGAGCTTCTTTTGAGTTGTTACGAAACGCAGCCCTCATCGGCTTTCCTCTTAATTTTTTAGTAGCATGGATGTATGGATTCTGGAGCAGTAAAAAAACTATCATCCTGTTAACTCTGCTTACGGCTGCATCCATGCTGGGCTTTATATTTGCAGGCGACTCAATCATACACCATCACGTGTTACTGTACATTTTACTTATCGTTCCTATCTGGGGAATCAGTTCCGTAATATCTCTCCTTTCAGCTTATGCAGCCGAGATCTATCCCACGAGGGTACGTTCGCGCGGGAGTGGCCTCATTGCGGGATTTACCAAATTCGGCGGTGTGCTCATCATCGCCCTAGTAGTGGTGGCGGTAGCACCTCCATCTATTTCAGCGACAGCATTAATTGGCGCTGTTCCTCTTATCCTCGCCGCTGTTGCAATATTTTTCTTTGGTGTGGAAACGCGAAAACGCCGTTTGGAAGAAATCACTGACGAACAACTGGGGGAAGTTGGTATGAAAGCTACCTGACGCTAAAAGCCGGGTAAGAATTATGGACAAAAAGGTATAACCTAAATGACTACATGAAAATTAAAAAGATAGTAAAATAATTTCCTTTCCAAAATTCGTGTCTCACGAATTATTCTTCGAATTACGAATAAGAAAAAAACCCGTGAGACACGGGTTAAGGTTATTAATTTTATAGCAAAGCAACTTTTATTAGGGATTTCTAATTCAAGCAAATCAAAAATTGTTTATACCAGAAATAAAAGACTTTTGAAAAGTTTGATTAAGAACTACACAAACGAGGAATGAATTGATCAACTTTTCAAAAGTTAATTGCAATAAATAATTACATTAGCAAATGAATTTTAATTTTTCCATACTCAGAAATTTTCTCTTTTCCTCAATCCTTCTGCTCTTTTATAATGTCAATTGTTTTTCCCAGCAATTGATATCTTTTAAAAATAAAAATATTTCTTATGAAGGAAGAATTCTTTATACGACTGATGCTGCAGAGCTGATGTGGCCGGGCACTTCTGTTACAATCAATTTTATTGGCACCGGTATTTCAGGGATATTTAAAGACCAGGATACTTCTAATTATTATAATGTAATTATTGACAAAGACAATATTTATAAAATTCAGTTTGATACTTTAAAGAAAACTGTTCCACTTGTAGAAGGGCTTCCTTATGGAAAACATTCTTTGCAATTATTCAAGCGAACAGAATGGGATAAAGGAAAAACATGGTTTTATGGTTTTGCAGAAAATTCAAAAACTAAACTTCTAAAACCGGATAAACTTCCAAAAAGAAAAATTGAATTTTTTGGAAATTCCATTACCTGTGGCTACGCCATTTATGATACTGCGAAAGATTTTCCTTACGGCTATTATGAAAATAATTATGATGCGTATGCCGCAATTACGGCAAGGCATTTTAAAGCGCAATATCATTGTACTGCAAAAAGCGGAATCGGTATCCTGGTTAGCTGGTTCCCGCTTATTATACCCGAAATGTACAACAGGCTTGACCCTACAGACTCCACAAGTAAATGGAATTTTTCAAAATACACGCCGGATCTTATTATAATTAATTTATTACAAAATGATTCGTGGATAGTAACGATGCCCGACAATGAACAATTCAAAAAAAGATTTGGAAACAAACCACCGGATGAATCACAGATTGTGGAAGCTTATAAAAATTTTGTTCAAACGATAAGAAAGACTTATCCGAAAGCGCAAATAATCTGCATGTTGGGTAATATGGATATTACTAAAAAGGGTTCACACTGGCCGGCTTATGTTCAAAAAGCAGTTGACGAATTGCACGACAAAAAGATATATACTTATTTCGCTCCTTATAAAAATACCTACGGCCATCCCAAGATAAAAGAACAGGTAACTTTAGCGAATGGGTTGATAAAGTTTATTGATGAACATATAAAATGGTAAGGGAATATTTTAAGATTGGATAATTACAGTAAACGAACAAATAAACCAATTTTCTATTTCTAATCATTTAATTTAATAACTGCACCTAATGCATCAAGCCCTATAGATTGGCAAACGCCAAACTTTTGCTGCTCATTCATTTTGTCTATTTGCCATTTAAATATATCATCTGCAAACCCCCATAGCTGTTTAAATTGCTGTATATAAAGTTTATCGTTCTCTGAATTTGTAAATTCAGGTTGAGACTGATTATTTGATTTACCCGTGTTTGCCATAGGGCATCTGTTGTTGCTTTAATACTTTTTTGCATTATGAATTCTTTTCTGTTCATATTTTTATTGATCGGATAAATTCGACTGGCCCCAATGGCGGTGTCCAACCTGTGACCGTTCGTTTCTAATTTCAGCAAAATATCGAAAGGTTTAATTTTAGTAAAATTAAATATCATTATTTATTATTTGTACAATAATAAATCAGGAGACTTGCCATAGTTTTGATTAAATAAAAATTGGAATTGCAGTAAACAAACTTTTGGCCTGAATTCTTATTTTTTGCACATAACTGAAATTCAAAATACTTCAACAATTAAAAAACTTTACTTATCTCAATAAAGCATTTTTGTTCTCTTTAAAAAAATCTTTTGAGGCATGAAATTTGAGTTTGTTTTGAAAAAATTTAAAAACACATTTTATGGAAAATTCAAAAAAATCAGAATTCCGGGAAGGCTCTCTGGCAAAAAAAATTGAGGCCGAAACAGCCAAAATCCCTTCAGATGTTTTTTTATGGGCAGCTATTGGCTCGATGGCTGTTTCAATGTCACTTCAGATTGCAGGCAAAAAACATAAAAGTTTATTTTTCGGTCAGTGGGCCGCGTCTTTTTTGCTTTTTGGAATTTATAATAAATTAGTAAAACAACTTGGCCACGATCAGTACAGCCAGTATTGATCAATAGTTGTATAATGCGTATGCTTAACCGGAAAT
>JBBSPS010000264.1:0-5199 GCA_038258655.1 Bacteroidia bacterium | reverse complement strand
TTTGTAAAGACTTCCTTTGGAGGTCGGTTTGCGGGGGATACTGTTTCTCATCAAAACAAAATTCCCCCGCTTTCTTTTTCAGTTTACACAATACATACTATCTTTACTCACAATCTATTGTTTATTCATGCAACAAAGCCGTTATGAGTTATAAATTATAAGTAAGGGACATTGCTATAATTCGTTATTCGTTGATATATCTATATCTTTACTTCATCAAAAATAATTTTTTTTACTGATTTACCTATTATAATTATTCAACAAATGCAAACAAAGCTCACACAACTGCTTAACATTGATTTCCCATTGATAATGGCACCAATGTTTTTGGTGAGTAACGAAACGATGATCAAAGCAGCTATGAATAATGGAGTTGCGGGTTCTTTCCCGAGTTTAAATTATAGAAAAGAAGGTGAATTAGAAGATATTTTAGAAAAATTAAATTCTGAAAAAGTACAACTAACAACCAAAGGAACGTATGGCATTAACTTGATCGTACAAAAAACAAATCCTTTGTACGAAAAACATTTAAAAATTTGTGTAGATAAAAAAGTACCATTTTATATCACTTCATTAGGAAGCCCCAAACAAGTAATAGAGCAAGCTCATGCGTATGGTGCCAAAGTATTTTGCGATGTAACTAATATTGAGCACGCTCAAAAATGTTTTGATCTGGGTTGTGATGGCTTTATTGCTGTTGGTCAAGGAGCAGGAGGACATGCCGGTCCAAATCCTTTACAAGTATTAGTTCCCGCTTTACAACATAAATTCCCTAATACTGTTATAATAGCTGCAGGAGGAATTGCCAACGGTGCAGGTATTTTATCAATGCTTGCATTGGGGGCAGCAGGTGTTTCAGTAGGTACACGATTTATCGCGAGTATTGAAGCATCCGTAAATCAGGATTATAAAAATGCAATTGTTAGTTCAAAAATGAATGATATTGTGCTGACAGAAAAAATATCAGGAACGCCTTGTACTATTATTAATACACCATTCGCAAAAAAAATAGGGTATAAACAAAATTGGCTGGAACGTTTATTATCGAATAATTCCACAACAAAAAAGTACTTTAAGATGTGGATACAAGTAAGCGGAATGAAAAAGTTAGAACGATCTGTAAAGCCCGGAAATTATGAAACATTATGGTGCGCAGGGCAGAGTGTGGAGCTAATCGATGATATTGTTTCCTGTAAAGAAATTATTGAACGTATGAAAAAAGAAACCTTAGAAGCAAATAGTATATTAACCAGCTTAATGAATGGATAATTTCCATGCCGCACCGACCATTTATACCAATTTTACCGATTAACAACTAAATTTTAACGACAAAATGTATTTTGTATGATTTAAAAGCTTACTTTTACATCATAATTTATTTCGGAAACGTTATTAAATTATTTCAGTAATTAATAATTAGATTTAGTTTAGAGAGATTTATCTAATTAAGGAAACTCCGGTGTAGAAATATGTCGGGGTTTTTTATTTAAAAAAAATGGAACGCAGACTACGCTGATTGTTATGATTTAATATGATTTTTAGAAATTTTCGAATATTTATAATTACCTGCGTTCATCATATTTATCTGCGTCATCAGCGTTCCATTTTGTTAGATGAAGATCAAAATCTTACACCAATAGAAATTCCGATGTGTGCATCTTTTATATAAAGGTCATTGGAGTTTTGAAACCCGGTATAATGCAACCTTGAAATACCATATTTATATATTATTTCAAAAAATGCAGCGCCTCCTGTTTTTCTAAAATTACTTTGGATACCTAGCCCTCCATGAAAGAAAGCATTGAGTCCTTTTGCTACAAATTGGTATTGAAAATCAACGGATGCTTTATCATCATATACTGTATTTCCTGTAGAGTCATTTGTAATGATAGCATACGAACTAAAAATATAACGGACACCTACACCCAGCATTAAATAAGGTGTATAAAAATGCACCTTCTCCTGATTGAATGCGATTTTTACTCCTATAGGAAGTTGGAATTCCTGTATCCTTAATTCGTGTTTGTAAGAAAATGTTTTATCAAACAAGTAGGTATGGCCGGGAGTTGAGTAGTATCCATTAAAGGATAAGCCCTGGTTAAAATAATCCAAACCCAACAATAAATTGGTTTTCTTGCCAAGGAAAACTTCGGTTTTGTAGCTTAAGCAAAAACCCGGTTTTGCTTTTGTATTGATAGTATGTAATGAATTATTTTTATACTTTGAAACGACAGGCCCCACACTTATCCGGTGCTTTATTTTACCAATTCGGTAAAGGTCCGGCTGAGCATGACATACCAAAAGAGTAAGAGAAAAAAAACAAAGGGGCACTATTTTTTTTAGGTGTGACACTTTTTTTATTGATAAACGCATTTACCATCCACAAATGTACGAACCACTTTTGTAGTAGGAACTTTACTGAGTTCCACTTTCATAATATCATTATCAAGAATTACAAAATCTGCGAATTTCCCTTTTTCAATACTGCCTTTTTCTTTTTCTTCAAAGTTTGCATACGCACCCCAGATAGTCATTCCGCGCAAGGTATTTTTTCTCGACAATGCATTTTCCATCTGAAAACCACTTTCAGGAAAACCTTTTAGGTCTTTACGTGCAACTGCCGCATAAAATGTATACATAGGATTAATATTTTCTACAGGAAAATCTGTTCCTAGAGCAACCATTCCGGCAGCTTTTAATAGATCATTAAAAGCATAAGCATATTTTACACGCTCAGGTCCCAGCCTATCTTTTGCCCAATACATATCAGATGTAGCATGTGTTGGTTGAACAGATGGAATCAAACTTCCTTTTGAAAGTTCAGCGAGATGATCAATATCTTGTTGAGTTGTTACTTGATAATGTTCTATTCTCCATCTCCCTTTTTTTTCTTTTTCAGCTAGTTCAGATGAAACATTTTTTTTCGGATCATATAGATAAGATGAATATATATTTTGAATCAATCTTACTGCCGAATCACCAATACAATGAGTATTCATTTGAAACCCCTTAGCGACCATTATTGCTGCTGCACTGTCGAAGTGTTCCGGTTTACTCAATAAAAAACCTCTTTGTTCGGGTTTATCAGAATAGGGTTTAATCATACATGCACCACGAGAACCCAAAGCTCCATCTGCATAAAATTTAAATGATCGAACATTTAATCGGTCTGTTTTATATATCCCATGCAGTAAATAATAATCTGCATTTTCTTTATTATCCGTAAGCATCGCGTAAACACGCATTTTCAACTCACCCGATTTTTGCAGTTCATCAATTGCTTCCACGATCTTTTTTTCTAAACCCGCATCATCAACTGTAGTGAGGCCTACAGCAAAACAGTTTTTTTGCGCGGCTAGCAATGAAGCTCTTATTTCTTCTTTTGCTGATTTCGGAATTGTATTTGTTATTATATCAACAGCATTATCAACCAAAATTCCACTGGGAATAGAATATGGATATTTTACATGTTGTATCTCCTGATTTGCATCTAAGCTAAGCCAATTCTCCTTCCTGTCTTGATCTTTAGAGATCACATCCATTTCAACAACTCCTCCTAATACTTTTGTATCTGACATAATATGCGCTCTTTTCAATGCTTCTTTGTTTGCAATGGCTGCATGTCCATCCACACGTGAAAGTATTATTGGTGTGGACGGGAAAATACTGTCCAACTTATATCTATCCGGAAATTCTTTTACATCCCAGTCATTTTGATCCCAGCCACGTCCTATTATCCATTCTGATTTATTTGTTTTGGCATACTCCACTACTTTTTGAATTACTTCATCAAATGATTTTGTTCCAACCAGATCCACCTCCTGCAAACCTTTACCATAGCCGTAAAAATGGCAATGTGAATCAATAAATCCGGGGTAAACGGCTTTTCCTTGTGCATCGATTATTTCTTTTGCTTCATATTTTTTTAATATTTCATCGTTGCTTCCAATAGCAACAAATTTTCCATCTTTTATGGCAAAGCTTTCAGCATTGCTAAAAGCAGAATCAACAGTGTATACAATAGCATTGTGTACAATCATATCTACTTGTTCTTTATGTGAACAAGAAGATAAAATGATCGCGCCTAAAAAGAAAATTATTTTTTTCATGATTTTTTTATATGAACTAATTGTTTTTATTTAACAGGTCGCCCCTAAGGGGCTAACATATATAATTGATTTGTTTTCTACAAACAGAACGCTCCTCTGGAGCTTATTAAAAATTTAACCCGTCTTTAAAATTATGAATCTTTCCTAATAACCGTTGTCGCCGTTGCTTGCGCTGTCGGCATAATTATAAGATCATTAATATTTACATGTGCAGGACGAGAAGCACACCAATAAATAGTTTCGGCAATATCTTCGGGAGTTAACGGTTGCATTCCTTTATAAGCATTTTTTGCACGCTCCTCATCACCTTTAAACCGCACGATCGAAAATTCTGTTTCTACCATTCCCGGATGAATAGCCGTTACTTTAATATTATGAGGTAACATATCAATTCGCATTGCTTTGCTTAATGCATCTACCGCATGTTTGGTAGCACAATAAACATTTCCATTTGCGTATACTTCTTTTCCTGCAACAGAACCCAGATTAATAATATGTCCGAAACCATTTGTAATCATAATAGGTGCTATTGTTCGTGTAACATAAAGCAAACCTTTTATATTTGTATCGATCATTCGCTCCCAATCATCAATCACACCTTCCTGTATGGAATTTAATCCAACTGCAAGCCCTGCATTGTTAATCAACACATCAATTTTTTTCCACTTATCAGGAATAGATACTATTGCTGCTTCCACTTCTTTTAAATGACGTACATCAAAATTCAATGAAAGCACATCAATTTTATATGTTGATTTTAAATGTTTGGAAAATTCATCCAGACGTTCTTTTCTACGTCCTGTGATAATAATATTGTATCCGTTCTTAGCAAACAACTCTGCTGTTGCTTGCCCTATTCCTGCTGTTGCTCCTGTAATAAATGCTATCATTTTTTTCTTGATTAATTAATTAACAGTTTTCTTGTTTGTTCAAACACTCAATTAACTATTTACTTATATTGAGTTTACTATTTTTATAACTATATAAAAAATAAACTACAAGGCCAATTAAAAGCCAGGTAGAAAACCATATCCAGTTAGATGCTGCCATTCCTGTTAATAAATAACAACACGAAATTAATCCCAAAACA
>JBBSPS010000263.1:0-5203 GCA_038258655.1 Bacteroidia bacterium | reverse complement strand
TTTTCTATTATTGAGTCGATAAAATCATTAATATTTAATTCTTTTAAATCGGCATATAATTTTCTATCCTGATTGGCTTTTTCGGCTAGTTCATATTTCATTCCTTGATATTTTAATCTTGCACATTCATTTTTTCTTAAAAAATTTCTAGATAAAATATGTCTCTCCAAGGCTTTACTATCTATTGGGCACACATAAAGATGATGTGGTTTGGTATCTAAAATCTCATTTTTACACTTTCCATTCCTTTTAAAAACCTCCCGTTCTTCAATACCCTGGTTTCCATTATGATAATAACCAATTTTTATCAATCTATTTTTTATTATCTCAAAAAATATTTCGTGTTTATAAATAATATCGATATCAATTATTGGTTTTGAGTCCAACATAGGTACAGAAGTACTTCCAACATGTTCAATCTGGTATTCAACTCCAACTAAGCCGATTTCAATTTCACGTTTCAGAATTGTAAATTCTGTAATCCACTCTGTTGTGTACTTTTTAATAAGCATAAACCTCTAGTAATTCAGTACTAAATGTTAAAAATTGTTTTATCGCAAATTCCTTAATTTATATAAAGATTTTCAAAAATATAAACCAAACATTTGCTACCATTATTACATTTCTCAAAAAAGTCCATTTTTTATTTTATAAATATATTTAATAAATTGACTCTCAAAAACTAATCCCATTTAGATTTAGTAGAAATTGCATATTTTCCTGCTCCTAAGAAAAAAATCTCTATCGCTCCAAAGAGGTATAGCCCCTGCAATTCGATGGCCCAGCCACCAAATTCATTTAAGGTGAAAACATCTGCAGAATGAGCCATAAAAATAGCTGTCAACATATTTAATGCTAAAACTAAACTTGCCAATCTTGCCCTCCACCCAATAAGAATTAATATTGGTGCTATTATCTGTCCTAAAAAAACAGAGTAGGCAATGAATTCTGGCGTACCAATATCGTGGAGTAAATTTTTAATAAATATATAATCGGAATTTAAGTTTGCTATACCATGGAATAGCATAAGTATTCCAATACTAATTCTTAATATTAGCAAACCTGTATCCTTACATTGAGTCTTTTCAATAGTTTTCATTTAATTTAAATTTTTATTGCTCAAAATTAAAAAAACAAACCTTATTTATTGAATTAGAAATTGCAAACAGAGAAAATGGGATAATGAAATATTCCCTAAAAGGGTTACTTTTTCATGAATGCATTAAAGAACATATTTTGCATTTCAGTTGGAAAAATGACCCTAATTTCATTATTGGCTATGATATGTAATAGGCACAGCTGATCTATTTACATTATCCGATTTTGGGTAGTGTATAATACAACCTTCTATTGGAGGAGACCGTGCGTAACGCACGGCCAAAACTCCCGAAACAGAACGAAGTAATAATTTCCTAACTATTGCCATATAGCTTTATGTTTTTATAAGTATGTTCTTTTTATTTATTTCGAGTTTCATCTGTTTTATTTTCTTGTACAGAATTGTTAAAATAATTATTAGAGCTATTGTAACTAATCGAAATACATTTGAATATATTCCGCCAAGTGCGTTATCACTAACGTTAAATAGCTCCCAAGAAAGGTTCATTAGCATATGTAGGAAAACAGGTATCCAAATATTATACTTCCATTCTGCATAAACCCAAGCAAATAGAATTCCACCCAAAAAAGTGATTAAGAAAATACCCAATAATTCAGAGAATTCGGTACTTTGATATAAATGCAGGATTCCAAAATAAAGTGCACTGAAAAATACAGCGGGAACAAATCCAAGTTTGGTTTTTCTAAATAATATCCCAAAAAGAAAACCTCTAAAAAAAAGCTCCTCAAAGAACCCTGCCGAAATAACTGAAATTAAAAATGTATCAAGTGATATTTTAGGGTTAAAATTGAAGAAGAAACTAAACCCAATAAACATCGGTAAAGTGCAAATAATCGCGAATAAAAAACCATTAAGAATTGGCTTATTCAAGCCTAAACTTTCAAATAAACCAGATGTCCCACTAATAAGAAGTGTTCCTAAAAAAAGAGTTATACCAGAAATGGTATAGGTTATTATGTGACTTAATCCAGATTGATTTGTTAAATCAAACAACCATTTTCTTATGGCTATAAAGTACAATTCATCAAGAAAGAAATAAAAACCAAATGATATAACAATTATTAAAATAGTTTTTATTGACTTCTTCATTTTAATTTTTTTGAGTTCTATTTTTATAGACGTTCCTTTTAATAAAATAGTTGTCTGTAAAAAATAAATTTAAGTAAAAGACTATTCATTTATACGTTATGGTGAATCATTATATATGGCGCGGTGAGCTCAGTACTAATTTGAAAATGCTGGCGCATTTCAAATTTACTCGGCTACCTTTTTTCGACATCATTGTAATAAAAGTCTTCCCTTTCAAATACGTTATTTATACAATGTTAATTTTTAATATATATATACATATATATTGTTTAGTCTATTGCTTAATAATTCGTTTAAAAAATGTTACATTATTGGTAGCATGTATGCGAATTAAATAAACTCCGGCTGCTAATTTTGAGATATTTAAGTTAGAAACATAATCACCGTCATAGACTTTAGTTCCTGTTTGAGAAAAAATCGTAACCCGAGTTAAGTTCGTGTTTTTTAAACCAATATTTATTATATCGCTTGTAGGATTCGGGTAGATTTCTATAGTATCGTTACTATTTCCGAATTGCGGTGTGCCCAAAATATTTAAATCTATGGTATATTCAATAATACCCAAATCATAAGTTGCTATAAATACTTTCACAGAATTTTCATTAAAAAAATAAGAGGAGGATGAAGCACCTATATATAGTAATTCTTCATTATTTATGGTTTCCCAATTTTCTCCGCTATCCGTTGAATAATGCAACAAATAATCAGAAATATCTGAGCTATAGGTAGAGGCCGTCATTGCTCCTTCTGTTTCCGTTGAAAATGCTACATTGGATACTGAAAATGTGGTTCTTCTACCCCAATTTATGCCTGCATCATCTGAAATAAAAATACCTTTTGAACTTGCTAAAGCCATACGGTTTGAATCTAAAGGGTCTTGTTGAAGATCAAAAATAAAATCGTTTGTACTCAATACCTCCAGTCCATTACTGTTATTAGTCCAAGTAATTCCACTATCATTCGAAATGTATATTTCTGTTCCTATAGCAACAGTTATTTTTTCAGCACCATCAATCAAAATACCATTAATGTAATTGAGAGACGGTAAGTTAATATTGGTCTCAATGACATTATTTAAATCACTAAAATTAATATATTTAAGCTGGGTTTCCGTGGGCTCAAAACCAGCAAAGGCTGCCAAAATATGCTGTGGCATATTGGGAAATGTAGCTACAGCGGTTAAGCCACTTGCAAAAAGCGACAATAATTCATTTTTAGTTTCGCCATTATCATCACTTACTTTAATACTTGAGCCTATAAAACTTGAAGTGAATGTGTAAATACGATTTGGTGTAATCTTATCTGCATATTGTGTTTGCCCAGGATTGGAAGAAACAATATTCAATGGTACAATATCGTATGAAGTGTCCAAACCTGTATTTAAGTCTCGATGTACGTATCCAAACTGAACGCCGTAATAAAGATTCGCATTTGAACCATTTTTATATATATCTATATTTCCTGTACTCCAGAAAAAAGGGTTTTTAGATTTACCAAGTGTTTCGCCACCATTTGCTGAAAACAAAGGAACATAATTGGCGCTAATAAAAATCTCTTGGGAATTCTGCGGATTATAACTCGCATTCAGACCGTAGTAGTAGCTTTCTGGATTTTCATCTAGATAAATAAAACTTTCCCAAGTAATGCCACCATCTTCAGAAATTACAATTTCGTTTTCTTCCAAAATAATAATTTGCGATGGGTTATTTTCATTAAAGTGAATCACGTTGATACAATCTAAAATTCCATCAGTCCAAGTTATAGGTATGATAGCGAAATTTTCACCACCATCTGTAGAACTATAAACGTTCTCTGTGTTTCCCCCAAAACTGATTCCAGTCCCCATTAAGATATTTTGATCATTAAATGGATCAAAGGTTATTGGATCTAGAACAATTCCCGGGAGTTTTTCTACCCAAGTTTGACCTGCATCTTGTGATACAAAAAGACCACCATCAATATTTGTGCTTCCGTTTCCACGAGTAAGGAAAAGTTTTTCAGGATCGTTTGGGCTTATAGCCACATCGTTTATAAAAACAGTATCGTTTTCATTCGTATAGTAAATCATATTCCAAGTATTACCGCCATCAGGACTGTAAAACGTTTTTCCTTCGAAGTTTAATCCTACTTTATAGACAGTATCGACAAGAAGTATGTCCATATTATTATCATAAAAATCATAAGAATGCGCAACAGCAGAATCAATTTGGTTCGGAAGTGGGATTGTTTTTACAATTGAAGCGGATACTATGTCATAAATCATAATTGCATTTATTGTGGTATTCTTCGAATATTTCGAAAAGGTTAGCTTGGTTCCGTCTGGGGTAAGTTTTAAATCTCTTACCCCGGAAGATTGACCAATATCCAAGGAATATAAAACATTCCAAGTTGTACCGTTATCTTCTGAAACCACAATATGGTTTCCCAAAGTGGCAGCATATAATTTATTCGGTACATTGGCATCATAGATTACGTCAAATAGGCGACCAAAATCCTCTGAGCCCGTTATTTCAATTTGTGCGAAAGAAGATTGGAAAGAAAAGCATAAAATAAATAAAACTAAACTAATTAATTTTTTCATAATTAAGGTTTTTTTATAGGAAGCCAATATTTAGAAATTATTAGCCAGATAACAAAAAAAATATCTTAAATAGCGTGACTGTTTTAGAAAAAGTGTGACATTGCGTCTTAAAATATTATGATATAGCGATATAAAGCAATACTATTTTTCAGCCCCATTTTATTACTTGTTCGCTCTTTTCGTTTGAAAGCTGCTTCAATCGTTATATTAAACAGAGAGGCAATTTCCTTGATTGTAAGACACATATATAACTCAGGAAACTGATATCATTCACAGTTAATTAAAGGTATTTGTTTCGAAGTTTTTATGTAGCCTTTGGTTTACTTCTTCAAAATGTTTATGAAAACTTTCCCATTCCGAATCATTTTTAAGCAATTTTTTTAGCTCCTTTATTTTAGTAGATAAAAATCAAT
>JBBSPS010000262.1:0-5222 GCA_038258655.1 Bacteroidia bacterium | reverse complement strand
TGCACATTTTGGACGGAACTTTTTTAAGGAATCTTGTTTTTTTGAAAAAAAATATCCCATTACACTTCTAAACTGGGGCAAAAGCCTGATAATACTTAGTTTTAGATTAGTATAGGAGGGAAATTAAGGAAACTCCAGTAAGAGGTGATAGGTATGCATATACTTCCATTGATACATTAGGGAACCCTGTGATAGAAAAACTGAAGCCTTCAGTATTCGCAAACATATTTATCCTTTATCAAGATATGTTCCTAAAAGGATTGGATTTGGGAGTTGGTGTGTATGATATTTTTGATGAAAAAATAAAATACATACAACCTTATAATTCAGGACATGCTCCTTTACCGGGACCATCAAGAGAACTGATTGTGAAACTATCCTATCATCTTAATTTAAAAAGAAAGGAGGCGAACTAATGAAAAAGGAAAACTTTTTTATTCCTTTCCTTACTTGCTTTTCCTTATTTTTTATTATTAACACTTATTGTATTGATCAATGTAAAGCCCAAGAAGTAAATTATAAGGCGTATTCCATTTACGTGTATAATTTTGTTAAATACATTGAATGGCCATCAAATACTAAAACAGGATATTTCTCTATAGGAGTAATTGGAGACTCACCCGTTTATGCTGAATTACTTCAATTGGCTGCTACTAAAAAAGCCAATGGACACACAATTATAATTAAAAAATTCGTCTCCATTGAAGACGTTGATTATTGCGAAATACTCTATATATCAGCAGCCAAAAGCAGTTCATTAAAAAGAGCCTTAGAAAAAACTGCGAATGTTCCAACCTTGGTTGTTGCTGAACGCGAAGGCTTGGCAAAAAAAGGCGCGGGAATCAACTTCGTCACACTTGATGATGATGTATTGAAATTCGAAATAAATAAAAAAGTGATAGAAGATCACAGTTTGAAAATTTCTAAAACTTTAATAACATTGGGGTTGTTAGTAGATACAAAAACCTAAAACGTTATAACACCACCATGAAAATTACCGACTGGATAGGCTTCGTAGGGGTTACCATTTTGCTGATCGCCTTCTTTTTAAATCTTGCCGATAAACTTCATAAAAATAGTTTACCATACATTTTATTAAATATTATTGGTGCCGGAATAGCCTGCCTGGCAGCCATATTCATTGATTACATTCCCTTTATTATTCTTGAAGGCTGCTGGACAATTGTTTCAATAGGTGCATTGATTAATTTTTTTAAAAAGAAAATATAAGCATGCTGTATTCTTTTTTTAAAACTATAATGCGAATTACAGTACGCATATTCTTCCGTTCCATCACCATCCATAACCGTGAGTTAATTCCTGCTAAGGGTCCTTTAATGCTATTAGCAAATCATCCAAGCACCTTCATGGACCCAATAGTAATTGCTACTTTACTTAATAGAGAAATATATTTTTTGGCAAAGGGAGAATTATTCAAAAGTAAATTCGCAAAATGGCTATTGCCAAAATTTAATATAATCCCTGTTTATCGTAAACAAGATGATCCCAACCAGATGAGTAAAAATCAGGATACCTTTAAAAAGTGTTTTGAACATTTAGAAAACGGTGGGGTGATCTTAATGTTTCCGGAAGGTATTAGTATTACGGAACGGAAACTGCGCCCGATAAAAACAGGCGCTTCACGAATTATTTTGGGAGCCGAAGCCCGTAATGATTTTCAATTAGGTATACAGGCTGTAACCATTGGATTAAATTATGATAATCCACATAAATTCAATCGCGACTTATTTATTAATATTGATACACCCATAAAAACTATAAATTATAAAGAACAATACGCAATTGATAATTTTAAAGCAGCCGAAAATTTAACAGAGGAAATTCGCAGTCGCCTCGAAGGTTTAGTAATTGCTATTGAAGATGAAAGATCGGATGTATTGATCAAAGACATTGAAATGATATATAAGTATACGCTTTCAAAAGATTTAGGAATAAGCAAAAACGATAAGTTAAGTGATTTTAATATCACTAAAAATATTATTGACACGGTTAATTATTATTTGGAAAACGATATTCAACGTGTTGAATCAATTCGTTTAAGAATCAAACATTATATTGATGATCTTAATTTATTAGGTTTGAATGATATTGATCTTGCAAAAAATCGAAAAAACAGATCCTTTTTCAAAAGTAATATACAAGCGCTATTTACTATAATTTTGGGATCTCCAATTTATCTGTATGGTTTGCTCAATAATTATTTACCATTTAAAATACCGGGATGGCTGGCAAAAAAAATCAGCAACAACATTGAATTCAGAGGCGCTATTAGTATGGTTGGTGGGATATTCACCTTCTTGATCTTTTATACACTACAAATTACTTTAGTGTGGAAATACACACATATAAAATGGCTCACTATTACTTACGGAATAAGTCTTCCTTTAAGCGGACTATTCACCTATTGGTATTTTCATACTACAAATGAAATACGCAACAAATGGTTGCTACTAATCTTATTCTATAAAAAAAGTGTATCTATTTCTAATCTTATTATTGAGCGGGAACAAATTATCGCCGAGTTTGATAAAGCTAGAAAACAATATGCAGAAATCAACATTTATAAATAATAAAAATATGAGTATTTGGTTTAAATCATTCACACTTGAAGACATCCAATGGATGCTGAAAGATAATATGTGTGAAACTATTGGCATTGAAATTACAGAAATTACGGATGATTCTGTTAAAGGTAAAATGCCTGTTGATCACCGAACTGTGCAACCGATGAAGATATTACATGGCGGTGCATCGGTTGCACTGGCAGAATCTTTGGGAAGTATAGCTTCTAATTTAATTGTTGATGCAAGTAAATATGTTTGTGTTGGTTTGGATATCAATGCCAATCATTTACGTCCTGCAAGCAGTGGATATGTTTTCGGAGAAGCGAAGCCTATTCATATCGGAAAGAAAACGCATGTATGGAGTATTGAAATAAAAAATGAACAAGGAAAATTGGTGTGTATCAGTCGGCTAACAATGGCTGTGGTAGAAATTTAGGCTCTATTTCAGAATGTAGACTACATAAATTTAATAAATACTAAACACAAACAAACGGAAAATAGATACAATTTATTTATTCCAAATTTTCCAGGCTTCTTCCGCTTGCTGATATAACATGGACAAACCATTCACCGTAGATGCACCTTGCTGTTTTCCACGTTTCAAAAATTCCGTTTCAATGGGGTTGTAAACCAGGTCATAAAGTAAATGTGATGAAGTGATTATGTTATAAGGGATTTCGGGAGCATCGCTAATGTTGGGATACATCCCCACAGGAGAAGTATTTACAATAAGCTTAAATGCTTTTATAACATTTTCATTTAGTTCGGAATAGTTAAAAATGTTGTTAATTGTTGGTGGTTGCTGGTTAGATTTATTACGAGTCACAAAATAACAATCAATTCCAATCTCTTTCAAAACATAAGCTACCGCCTTTGATGCACCACCGGTACCGAGTATTAAGGCACGCTCGTGTTGTGTTTCTAAAAATGGTTTGATACTTTGTCGGAAACCAAATACATCTGTGTTATAACCAATTAGTTGATGGTTGTTAGCTGATAGTTGTTGTACCTTAATACAGTTTACTGCACCTACAGCTTTCGCAGTTTCATCCAATTCATCTAAAAAAGGAAGTACGCTTTGTTTGTAAGGTATGGTAACATTCAATCCGCAGAGTGCCGGATGATCAGCGATAAGTTGAGGAAATTGATTTATCTTCTCGATCGGATAAAGATTGTATTCACAGCCGGATATTTTTTCCCGTTCAAATTTTTCTGTAAAATATTTTTTTGAAAAAGAATGTGATAATGGATAACCGATAAGTCCGAATAGTTTCATTCTGCGAATAACGAATTTTGTAAATAACTAATCTGTGTAAATCCGTGAATCCGTAATGAGTTTTATTTTTTTGCCAACTTAACTTTCGCAATCTCAAAAATAATCGGGAGTACAGAAATAAAAATTATACCAAGCGCTACAAGTTCAATATTTTTGCGTATCCAAGGGATTTCTCCTAAGAAATACCCTGCAAAAGTTAAACTCAAAATCCATATTGCTCCGCCAAGCAGATCGAACAATAAAAATTTACGATAATCCATTTCGGCAACACCGGCAACAAATGGTGAAAATGTTCTAACTATAGGAACAAAGCGCGCCATAATAATTGTTTTGGGGCCATATTTTTCATAAAACGAATGTGTTTTATCTAAGTACTCCTGCTTCACTACTTTTTTTCCACGGAATTGAAAAGCCAGTATTCTTTTTTCAAGGAATTTCCCTATCCAATAATTGGTATTATCACCCAAAACCGCTGCAACAAATAATAATAATACTAAAAACGACATGTTCATAAAACCTTGTTGAGCAAACAATCCGGCAGTAAATAATAATGAATCTCCGGGTAAAAAAGGCATAATAACTAATCCTGTTTCAATAAAAATAACAAGGAATAGAATTAAATAAACAGTGGTACCATAATTACTAAATAACCATTCAAAATCAAGATGCAGGATGTGTTTAAAAACTTCTATCATATGCCTAGCCCTAAAGGGTGTTAATTTGGTGATTAATTTGCCCCAACCCTAAAGGGAGGCATAATTGTGATAATTATTTTTTTTCTTTCCCATTTTGTTTCTATTTGAGTCTTAGCCCCCTTTAGGGTTGGGGCAGCGGGGCTCTTAATATTTCATTATAGTATCATCAATTTCATCTGCCCAAGCAATGATCCCACCTTTTAAATTATACACATTTTTAAAACCTTCTCTTTCCAATGCATTGCAAATAGCTGCTGAACGCGCTCCTGTACGGCAATGAATGACCACTTGTTTTGTTTTAGAAACTTTATCTAAGTTATCCATTACATCACCCATAGGAATATGTTCACCACCCATTTCAGCAATTTCTAACTCGTAATCTTCACGAATATCGATCAATTGAACATCAGTGTTCTCATCTTTTAATTTTTTAAACTCTGATACGGTTATTTCTTTCATTTTTTTATTGATTATTAAATTTAAAACATCATTGCGAACAAGGAACGAGTGAAGCAATCTGATATTATTTGAGATTGCTTCTATGTTGTAATGCAAGTTTATTATCAATTATTTTTAAAATATAGCTTGTTAATGATGTTTTCTTGTTGTAATGGGCAATAATCGGCCAAGCCCGTGTGTGAGGGATTATTCTCATTTCAACAAGAC
>JBBSPS010000261.1:0-5228 GCA_038258655.1 Bacteroidia bacterium | reverse complement strand
TGCATAACTATTGATTATCAATAAATTATACGAAAATATGTTTTCAAAAATTTAAATCAGTTCCATGATTAAATTAGCCTAAACTCAATATTTACAATGCTTTCAAAGAACTAATAATTATATCAACGCAATGCTAATGAATAACGATGATAAATTTATACATTTTTTTATAATACAGAATTTCATTGTTGAACCGCTACTTCTTACGCCAGATATAGCAGGTGTTTATAATTCAAATCAAAAGTATCAAAATTGTTTTATAAATTTCATGCCCTTCTTTAATCCCCGCCTGCGTCCAACAATTTACAGGTCAATGACAAGCTGTCATAAAAAACAAATTGGCAAATGATTTGACAATATTAAAACACAAATCCTTATCTTTAGGGTTCAATTTAAAAATTCAATAATTAAAAAATTAAACAGATGGCAGTAGAAATCACAGACGCTAACTTTGACCAGTTAGTTGCAAAATCAGACAAACCAGTATTGGTTGACTTTTGGGCGGAATGGTGCGGGCCTTGCCGCATGGTAGGGCCGGTAGTGGAAGAATTATCAAAAGATTACGAAGGAAAAGCAGTGGTGGGTAAATTAAATGTTGATTTAAATGCCAATGTTTCCGCTATGTTCGGTGTTCGCAATATCCCAACTATTCTATTCTTTAAAGGTGGACAAGTAGTTGACAAACAAGTAGGCGCTGTTCCAAAATCGGTACTGGATGCTAAGTTAAAAGCACTTCTATAATACAATCGACAATTATGCAGTAGGCAATTATTCAATTAATTGCTTACTACATAATTGTTCAATTCTCTCAATTCTTTCCCTTGAACACTATTCACAAACAACCACTACAGCAGTTCACTCATTTGGAGTTGATCGCTAAGCAAGTAGTGGAAGGTTTTATAACCGGCCTTCATAAAAGTCCTTTTCACGGCTTTAGTGTTGAATTTGCTGAGCACCGTCTTTATAATAAAGGTGAATCAACCAAACATATCGATTGGAAATTATTCGGACGTACCGATAAACTTTTTTTGAAACGTTACGAAGAAGAAACCAATCTACGTTGTCAGATCATTATTGATGATTCATCATCCATGTATTTTCCGATAACACCCACTTCCTCCCTCTCCCTCGGAGAGGGCCGGGGTGAGGTAAATATGAATAAGATCACATTCTCCGCTTATTGCGCAGCCGCTTTGATAGAATTACTAAAGCGCCAACGTGATGCCGTCGGTTTAAGTATATTTTCTAATACTGTTGAACTTCATACTCAAGTAAAATCAAGTTCCCTGCATCATAAAATGTTGTATCATGAACTTGAAAAAATGATACAGCCATACGATATAAAAGTTCATAAAAAAACATCCGCTATTGAAGCCCTACATCAAATTTCAGAAGCCATCCACAAACGTTCGATGGTAATTATTTTCAGTGATATGATGGATTCAAAAGCAAACTCTGAAGAATTATTTTCGGCTTTACAACATTTAAAACACAATAAACATGAAGTTGTTTTATTTCATGTAGTGGATAAACAAAAAGAATTAGATTTCGATTTTGATAACCGACCCTATCGCTTTATTGATATGGAAACCGGGGAAGAAATAAAATTACATCCTAACGAAATAAAAGATACTTACAAAACTTCCATGACTAATTATAAAAAAGAATTGATGCTAAAATGCGGTCAATATAAAATTGATTTTGTTGAAGCGGATATTAATAAAGGCTTTGATCAAGTATTAATGCCTTATCTTTTAAAGAGGACGAAGATGATGTAGCCTTAAATAGCTGTTCATATTTTACTCCTCCAAAACATCCTGCTTTAAATAATTTGTATAAATTTGAATCATAAATTTTATTTGAACTGCTGATCACCCTAATAAAGAAACAATGAGCGTAAAACAACGAACAATTAAAAATGTAGTAACCATTTCCGGTGTTGGATTACATACCGGAAAACAAACTACGCTTACATTTAGACCTGCACCTGCAAATCACGGATATAAATTCCAACGTACTGATATCACCGGTAATCCTATTATAGATGCTGATGTGGATAACGTAGTAGATACTTCCCGTGGGACTACATTGGAACAAAATGGCGCGCGTATTTATACAACCGAACATGTATTAGCTGCACTAGTTGGAATGGAGATCGACAATGTGTTGATGGAAATGGATGGGCCTGAAATGCCAATAATGGATGGGAGTTCAATGCCTTTCATAAAAAAACTGGAAGAAGCCGGCGCTGTTGAACAAAACGCTGAACGTGTTTATTTTGAACTGACAGAGAATTTAACGTTTGAAGATCCTGTAAAACAAGTGGAAATGCTTGCTGTTCCGCAGGATGAATTCCGGCTTACTGTAATGGTTGATTACAATTCCGATGTATTGGGTACGCAACACGCACATATTTATAAAGTAAGCGAATTCAAAGACGAAATTGCCATGTGCCGCACATTTGTGTTCTTACATGAATTAGAAGCATTGCTTGAACACAATTTAATTAAAGGTGGTGATCTAAATAATGCGATAGTGTTGGTAGATAAAGAAATTTCCAAAGAAAAAATGGATCATTTAAGAAAAGTGTTCCATAAAGAAAATGTAGAAGTAAAAGGTAAAGGCGTGTTAAATAACACTACACTTCATTATGTTAATGAGCCTGCCCGTCACAAATTATTAGACATCGTTGGCGATCTTGCGTTGGTAGGAGTTCCTTTGAAGATGCATATTTTAGCTGCTCGCCCAGGGCATGCAGGAAACATTGCTTTTGCAAAAAAGATCAAAGAACTTATAAAATCTAAAAAGAAAAACAACACAACATTCGATCTAAGCAAAGAACCTCTATACAATATCAACGATATAACCCGAATGTTGCCTCACCGTTATCCGTTTTTGATGGTGGATAAAATAATGGAGATGAATAGCACAAGTATTATAGGTGTTAAAAACATTACGATGAATGAACCTTTTTTTCAAGGACATTTCCCAGATAATCCTGTATTCCCTGGAGTAATGCAAATTGAAGCAATGGCCCAAGTAGGTGGAATTTTTGCTTTATCACAAGTGCCTGATCCTGAATATTACAGCACCTATTTCATGAAAATAGATGGTGTAAAATTCAAACAAAAAGTATTACCAGGAGATACCATCGTATTTAAACTCACACTGGAAAGCCCTATGAGAAGAGGATTAGTAAACATGCGAGGGATAGCTTATGTAAACGGAAAAGAAGTTTGTGAAGCTGTAATGCTTGCGCAAGTAATCAAAGATAAACTACCTAAGGAGGTTATAGAAGCCGTAAAGCATGAGTAATTTAAATTTCATTCATCCCAATGCTAAGATCGGTAGTAATGTTACCATTTCTCCATTCGCTTATATTGATGATAATGCAGTAATTGGTGATGGCACCTGGATAGGGCCAAACGTAACAGTATTCAAAGGTGCGCGTATCGGAAAAAATTGCCGCATATTTCCGGGAGCAGTAATAGCAGCTATTCCACAAGATCTTAAATTTAAAGGAGAAGAAACAACTGCTGAAATTGGCGATAACACTACAATTCGTGAATGCGTTACCATTAACCGTGGTACGACTGATAAAATGAAAACATCTGTTGGCAGTAATTGTTTGCTGATGGCGTATGTGCATGTGGCGCATGATTGCATTATTGGTAACAATACTATCATTGCAAATAGCGTAAACCTTGCAGGACACGTAGAGATAGAAGAATGGACAATTTTGGAAGGTTTAGTTGCTGTTCAACAATTTGTAAAAATTGGTGCTCATAGCTTCATTACAGGAGGTTCATTGGTACGTAAAAATGTACCGCCCTTCACCAAAGCGGCACGCGAGCCATTGCAATATATTGGAATTAATTCGGTTGGTATGCGTAGACGAGGTTTCAGCAATGAACGGGTTTTAGAAATAGAGGATATTTATCGCACATTATATGTTAAAGGACATAATGTTACCAACGCATTAGCCATCATCGAGCAGGAAGCGCCTGCATCAGTAGAAAAAGAACAGATTCTCAATTTTATCCGCGAATCGAAAGATGGGATAATGAGAGGAATTTCTTAGTTGTTAGGAAAACGTCATTGCGAGGAAGTTTTTCACGACCGAAGCAATCTCATTCGGAAATTTTAAAATCTAAGGTGATCAATATCAAACTCTTCAACATAGGTAAACGCTATAACTTCGAATGGATCTTTCGCAAGATAAACCACGAATTTACAAGCGAAAACAATTATGTTATTTTAGGAGCTAATGGTTCCGGTAAATCAACTCTATTACAAATTATTGCTGGAAATTTGATTCCGTCCGAAGGGGAAATAGAGTTTAACGTTCAAAGTTTAAAGTCTAAAGTTGAGGAAGAGGATCGTTATAAATATTTAAGTTTCGCTGCACCTTACTTAGAATTATTTGAAGAATTCACATTAATTGAATCTATTGAGTTTCAGGCAAAATTTAAACCTTATTTTCAAGGATTAACTACTGAAAAAATTGTTGAACTCACTCAACTTGGAAAATCACAAAACAAACAATTAAAATATTATTCATCAGGTATGAAACAACGTGCTCGTTTAGCATTGGCTATTTTGAGCAACACTCCTCTCCTACTCCTTGATGAACCTACTTCTAATCTTGATAAAAATGCAATCGCCTGGTATCAGAAATTAGTAAATGATTATTCTAAAAACCGCTTAATTATTGTTGCTTCCAACCAACAGGAATATGAATATACTTTTTGTAATAAACAGTTGAGTGTGGAGGAGTATAAATAGCGGATTTGATGAAAAATAAAACTGAGGAAAGCCAACCAAAATTAAGAAGCTACAGGGTTTTAATGCATTAGCATCTTTTGTGCAATTGAGAAGTGATTCGTAAACGTTATTTCCAGACAACAAAATATTTTTTAATCTTGTGGTTGACAGCCTTGACAATATTGTAAAAAGACTTGAATAAGAAAAAGGGCAGTTTGTAGCACCGATACGTTACCATTTTGCTTCTTCAAAAATTCCAAACACTCCTTTAATAAACTTCGATAATTTTTAGAAAACCATTATCTTTGAAAGCATTGTTTTATTTACAATAACGTCCTAAACGTTTTTTAATTAAAGTAAACCTATTGATTTGATTGCAAATAAAGATAACCAAGATGCAATTTTAAAAAAGAACCCCTTGTATTAAATTTTTAGGAGGATCGTTGTGTTGCTCAAATGGTTTA
>JBBSPS010000260.1:0-5229 GCA_038258655.1 Bacteroidia bacterium | reverse complement strand
TTTAATTTTAGTGCTTGTGAGTGAGTTCATCGTTTTTCTGTTAGAATTTAAACTTATGAACTTAGGCTGCTGACATTACAAGGTCGGCAGCCTACTTACTCACAATCAACTGGTTACATCATTTCTGTATAGTAGTTTAATTAAATTATTTAAAAATGAAATTGAAGAAACAAATGTAGAAATAATTGAAGATGCAACCCTTTGTATTTTTAGACGAAAAGAGTACTTTTGACCTTTATAATTAGTCCTAAAAAAAGTCATTTATCTTCATTGAAAGCCCTTTTGAAAGCAGCAATTAGAATATTTCTTAAAATAATTTGCTAAAATCAGATTGCTTATATAGATTTGTACCTCTAGTATTAACCCTTAACTTTTTATAACCTAAAAAAAATGAAAAAAAATTACTTAAATTACGTATCATTATTAACCTTTGCTATTGCAATGGCTAATACGATGTGGGCACAGAGAGTGAAACCCGTTTCTTCTACAGAATTCAGTACTACGTTACAGGCCGGTTCAGGTAACAGCAATTTGCCAACCCCTTCAGGTTCATCACAAGATCGTGCATACGGTACTGTTATTTGGTCACAAGATTTTGCATCCGCAGCAACAGGCGGGATCCCGTCAGGATGGACACAAACCGGACCAAATCAGGTTTGGAAAAAAACATTTGAGGGTTCCAGTGGTGCTTTTTCCTCTAAAACAGCAACTCTTAACTCCACAACTAAAGCAAATGGAGTATTAATTTTTGATGCAGATTCAGTGCGTACTAAGAACGGTACTAATTTGGCTTTGAGTGGACAGGTTATTAGCGACCAGATCAACCTTACCGGAAAACCAAATGTAAAATTACAATTTCAACAGTATTTCAGATTATGCTGCAATACTAGTACAACAACTATAACTGTTTCGGTAAGTAACAATGGTGGTACAACCTGGGTTGATTTTGATTGCAGGGCTCCGGTTGCAATAAACAACTTTCCTACAAATCCTCAACTTTATGAAGTTAATATAAGCAATGCTACACAAAGTTCCAATAATGTTAAAGTAAAGTTTAGTTTTGCGAGTGAATCAGGTACGTATTTTTGGCAAATTGATGATGTTAAGATTTTTGAAGGGCCAAATAATGATATAAAGATGGAAACCCCTTTCGTTGATTTCGATTATGATGATGGTGGATATTATACACAAACCCCTCTTAGCCAATTAGTCCCAATTGGGTTCAGGGCTGCAATATTGAATGATGGCGGCCTTGTTCAAAAAAATGTAAAACTAAAAGTGGATGTTTCTAAAGGCGCTTCTGTTTATAATAAAACCAGTACTGTTTTAGCTACATTGGCAGCAGGAGTAAGAGATACTTTGGTAATTGCCACTGCTAATACGTTTACCCTAACCCCTGTTGCAGCTTCGTTAGGAACATATACAACTACCTTCACTTTTATGGCGGATAGTGTAGACCAGAACCCTAGCAACAATCAATTTACAAGAAGCTTTGCCGTATCCGATACGGTTTATGCAAGGGATAATGGCCTTATAACAGGTTCAACCGTAACCACGCTAGGACCACGTAATTATATTAATGGAAGAGCGGATGGAGCTGTAATAGCTAGTATGTACGAGTTTCCAAAAGCGACTAAAATTACATCTGTATCTGCTTACGTTGCCTCTACCAGCGATATTGGTGCAGATTTTGAATTTGTACTGTATGATACATCTTTAGCAGTCGATTTAGCTGTTTCTAGCAAATACACTATTGCTACAGCTGCAGATAAAGGTATATGGGTTACCAAGCAATTTAATTATTCCGTTTTAGCAGGACAAAGCCTCTATATTGGAATGAGATGTAATGGCGGATCATCAACCCCGCCGCTTTCGGTGTATACATTAAATGATTTGAGCAAAATAGATGTACAACGAGCAAATGGTTCTACTGTTTTTTATCTTCCTTTAGCTAACTCAGGTGCAGGTGGTTGGTTCAACGTAGGAGCAAGTTCACCATATATACGTTTGGGTATTTCTTCTATATTAACCGGAATTGATGAATATGAAGCTCAAAATGGGTTAACTCTTTATCAAAATATTCCAAACCCTGCAAGTTCTTCTACAGTTATTAAATATAATTTAGAGAAAAATTCAGAGGTTAAGTTTTCTGTTTATGATTTAACAGGCAGAAAATTGTTTGATAAAAATGAAGGTAATGTAATGGTAGGTGAACACAACATTAATTTAGACCTTACTACTTTCTCTAAAGGGGTTTATTTTTATACATTAACAGCGAATGGCCATTCTTTAACTAAGAAAATGGTTATCACTGAATAAGTTTATTATTATTGAATAAATTCAAAAAAACCGTCCCACTATTGGGGCGGTTTTTTTTAACCTTAAAACTCCTTCATATAAAAACTCCTATTGTTTTTCTATCAGGGATTTTTTAGATTTAATGATAAATAATGATAGCCCATTAAATTCCTGTATAATGCTGATAGAGTAGCTGTTATAGGCCAGCCTTTTGGACTATTACAGATCCCGTATAGGTATAAACAATTCTTATCACGTATCTAAAATAATTTTTGATTGAAATTAAAATAGTTTATGAAACAATTCCGCGATATTTGTAATCATGGATGAAGTTTGGAAACACAAACTATCTTACCGAAGCAATTCATTCTCTTCTTCTGAACAGATGATCGGCGAATCGTAATTCGTAAATTTTGAAATACATGATTAAAATTTATTTAATAATTATTGTATTTATTATCACCGGATTTTTCAATTATACCTCTGCGCAATTAACTACGGTTGGTTTAAGTGCAGATGATTTTTTTGAATATGAAGATTATAATCGCGCGCTTGCCGAATATCTAAAACTTTATCCGGATAAAAAAGATGATGTAAAAATAAATTTACGAATCGCCTTTTGTTATCTGCAAGTGAATGATGATCGTTCAAAAGCAATCCCCTTTCTTCAATTCGTGTATAGCAAAGGTAACTATGATAAAGAGTTGCTTCTTGATATGGGGCTGGCATATACCTATACTTACAAATTTGATGAAGCGCTAAAATATTTTAATGATTACAGATCCAAAGTAAGCTCCAAAAATTATGAGTTGGTGGATCACTACATTGAAAATTGTGAAAGCGCGAAAGTGTTAATTAAAAACCCCGGGAATGTTACCTTCGAAAATTTAGGGAAAGAAATCAATTCCAAATTTCGTGATTATTCCCCTTTTGTTACTCCAGATGAAGGCACATTTTATTTTACATCCCGCAGGGAAGGAAATGCGCGAAAAATAAAAAGTTGGCAGGGATATTTTACTGCGGATATCTATTTCTCAAAAGTGCAAAACGGGCAATGGATAAAAGCTAAAAATCTTGGAATATCTGTTAATACTGCGGAGGATGAAGAGTGTGTAGGTATTACTCCGGATGGTAAAAACATGATCATCTACATCGATAATGAAACAGTATCAGGAGACCTTTTTATTTCATCTGTATCTAAAAGTAAAATATTTTCTAAACCTGTTCCTTTTCACGAACCGGTAAATTCAAAAGATTTTGAATTGGAAGGTTGCATAACACAGGATGGAAATTTACTTTTTATTTCCAGCAATAGGTCAGGAAGCATTGGAGATATGGATATATATATGTTAAAAAAACTCCCCAATGGTGAATGGGGCTTTCCGATAAACTTAGGGGCGAACGTGAATACCAAATACAAAGAGGCGTTTCCGATATATGACGAACAAAATCATATGCTTTATTTTTCTTCGAAGGGGCATACGAATATGGGAGGCTTTGATGTTTTTAAATCTAAATACGATCAGGAAACTCAAACATTTTTACCCGCTGAAAATATGGGTTATCCAATCAATACTCCTGAAGACAATATGCAATTTACTTTAGCCGGAAATAAACGCGACGGTTATATTTCCGCTGTGAGAAAAGATGGCTTTGGTGATCTTGATATTTATAAAGTAATATTTAATGATGTTGAAAACAGAGTTTCTGTTATTAAAGGTAAAATATCAACGGATGACACGTTATATAAAAATATTGACGCGATGATCTCCTTGCTGGACGAGAAAACAAACCAAAAAATTGATTCGAAAACTGTAAATCCCAAAACCGGAAAATATATTTTTGCAGTGGAACCTGGTAAATATATATTACAAGTAACGAGTTCCGGCTTTGAAGAAATTAAACAACCGGTAACTATTTTTGATAAATCGGATTATGTTTTTGAAATAGAAAAAAATATACAACTTCAAAGGTTGGCAGCTATAGAGCCTCCTGCTATTATTAAACCAATAAAAAATCCGACAATAAAAAAATAAAATAATACTTATATTTAGGTGTTTGATTTTGATTTTTTTTTAAAAAAGATAATACGATGAAAAAAATTATTATTTATTTACTTGCAATTACTTTCATTTCCGGATGCTCCAGTTCCAGAAAACTGATGCAAAGCGGAAATTATGATGCGGCTATTAGAAAATCGGTACGAAAACTGACCAAAAGAAAAAAAGATAAGGAAATTTTAGTGCTTGAGCAGGCCTACCAAAAAGCGAATGAAAGAGACCTGGAACAAATTAATTTTTTGAAAAAAGAAGGAAACCCAGATAATTGGAATAACCAATACACTATCTACGCTAATATAAACCGGAGACAAAATTCTGTAAGGCCATTATTACCTTTATTCATAACCAGTGAAGGCCGAAACGCCATTTTTGAGATAAAAAATTATGATGAAGAATTAATCGAAACAAAAGAAAAGGCAGCCGAGTATTTTTATGCACGCGCGTTTTCACTATTAGATAAAAATACAAAGTTAGATGCCCGTAAAGCTTTTGCTGATCTGCAAGCTGTAAAAAATTATTATCCCAATTATAAAGATGTAGATGCGCAACTCAAAAAAGCACTTAACATGGGTACCAGTTATGTTATTTTCAAAATGAAGAACAACACAGGCGTTCCTCTTCCACCATCCTTTCAAGATGAATTGATCAAGATAAGTTTATCAGAGTTGAACAACAATTGGCTGGTATATCATGTAAATGAAAGGAGTGATATTAATTATGATTATACCATTTTAGTAAACATGAAATAGCCATGTGCTGTTGCGCACAAACACCGATGAATTTTTCGTAGCATTGTGTAAACTAAAAACCTATACAATGAAAAAAACGATTCATTACGAACAAATAGTTTCCATCGGTTGTGGCATAGATG
>JBBSPS010000259.1:0-5241 GCA_038258655.1 Bacteroidia bacterium | reverse complement strand
CGGCTAAGATTATTCCTCCGGTTATTAAAGCTCCGTTTAAATAGCTTAATCCAAAGTATTCACCTAAAAAATCACCGAATGCCGTTCCTAAACTATTTGAAAAGAGAATTGCCATCCAATAATAAATTTCTTTTTGTTTTTCAGTTATCGGGTAAACTTCAAGACTTTTATATTGCTTATGCCAAAAAAATAAAGAAATAATTAAACCACTGACAAGAACTAAGCTGCCCCAAGCATACCCTAAATGCAATGTCCTATCGATAAAATCGGAAATTTCTGTTCCAAATGTTGTGGTTCCAACTATAACCAACCAATAAATTAAAGGCACATACTTTTTTAGAGAAAGTTGTGTAATTAAAACTCCTAAAAAAAATAGCAGCGTTATCCCGATTCCCACAGCATATCCCAAATGAAGAGTCATTGAAATAAAATCGCCAAGTGTTTCGCCAAGTGTAGTTGCTACTATTTTCATTAACCAAAATAGCAAAGTTATTTGGGCGACTTTATTAAGTTTATTCGTCATTTTCACTCTTTATTTTTACAACTCTTATGCGCAGAATCTATTGTTAAATATACTACGGAAGCGATTATTACAATAAAAAATATAATGTTTATGATGGCTACTGAAATTCCTAACCCACCATCTTTTGGTAATTGAATAAGCAAATCTCCTAAAGAAGCACCGATTGGTCTTGTAACAATAAATGCTATCCAAAATGCTAAAACTCCATTTATTATTTTATAATAATATAAAATACCCGACAAAATAAAAATTGAACCGAAAAGAATTAAAGAGTTTAAATAACCAAAATTCAAATATTCTGATATAGTGTCGCCAACTCCAGTTCCTAAAGCAAATGTTGTTAAAACAATTAACCAATAAAAAAATTCTCTAGCATCATTATTTATTGAATGAATAGATAGGGTGTGTTCTTTTTTATACCATAAATAAAACAATAATCCCATTACTATTGTGAAAGCAACATCTAAAATAAGTATTGAAACATTTAGTTGCTCAACTAAAACATCAGTTATTAGTGTCCCTTCAATGCTCATCATTACAATTAATAGCCAATAGCTAGGAGCAAAATATTTTTTTAGTTTAAAATTCCAAAAGGTAACTCCAAGTGTAATTGCACCCATTAATATTGTAGTTTTTATTAAACCTACATTTAAATTTACCGAAACATAATCAGCGGCTGTTTCACCCACTGTTGTTGAAAATATTTTTACAACCCAAAACAACACGCCTAAACTAGCAACTCTATTCATTAATTCTTTCTGCATAATATAATTTTTGCGTCTCTTTTATTATTTAATAAGTACAAATATGGTAATCAATTCTGAATTAATTTTGAAGAGTGATTTTTCTTTCAGTATTAAATTTTAAAATAAAAATCCCAAAACTTTTGTTTCAGGACTTCCATTTTAGGGATGTGATTTGTTTGTCAGCTTGTCAAATGTTAAGGTTTTACTGATTTGATAAAGTTGCCTTTTAAATCAAAGATTAAATCCATGCCTTTTACTTCTGCTTCATAAGTTACAACTCCTTTTGCATCGGTAATTTTTGATGCTTCTTTTACTTCATCTTCATTGTAATTTTTCTTTACATAGTCCATAATACTTTGTGGAAGTGAAGATTTTGGAATTCCCATTTCCGTTTCAATTAGTTTTCCATCGGGACTGTATGTAACCGATATGTCGCCTTTCTTGCTATCATATTCAGCTTCATAATTATTGCCGTCTTTACTCCAATCCACATCCGTTATTGATGGATATGCTTTATGAAATGCGTCCTTAACTGCTGTCGGAACATTTTTACTCATTAGCTTTTGTGCTTGCGATTGTGTAGCGAAAGCTACAATTGCAATTAATAGAATTAACTTTCTCATTTTATATTTTATTTAGTTTGTAACTTAATTATTACGATGCAAAGGTGCATGTTCCTGTTTTTACAGGCATTACACAATTATTGAATTAAGTTGCATAATTCACACATTGCCATTCATCAGCTAAAATAGGTCAATTTCCGTCTTACAACTTTCTTGTCAGAAAGTGCGTTCCGAATAACAGTTACTACTTAAAAGCTACTTAATTAAATTAATACAGAATTCCTTTAGAATTAATACAGAGATTTGCAGAATGAAAATACTCCTCATTCATCAAGAGAGCTATTTGATTTAATCTGCTGATAATCTCATCACAATTGATTGTAATTAAATTTATATAACTAATGAAATGGATAACCACTCTACTTTTTTTACCCTTATTATCATACTCCCAAAACATAACTATCAGCGGTTACATAAAAGATTCAGGTTCAAAAGAAGCATTAATTGGAGCTACTATTTACGAAACAGTATTAAAAAAGGGTGCTGCTGCCAATGAGTATGGCTTTTATTCATTTACTATACCCGCAGGTGATACTCTCAATGTTATAATTTCATACGTTGGGTATAAACCACAGGCAAAAAAAATAGTTCTGAAAGAGAATACACGATTGGATATTTTATTAGACCCTTCTAATACATTAAATGAAGTTGAAATATCAGCAACACGTAACGATGATAATGTAAATAAAGCACAGGTAGGAGTTATTGATGTACCCATGCGTGAAATTAAAAATTTGCCGATGTTAGGAGGAGAAAGAGATATTTTTAAAATAATTCAATTACTCCCCGGAGTACAACAGGCATAGGAGGGTACAACAGGTTTCTTTGTAAGAGGAGGAAACATCGATCAAAATCTTGTACAGTTAGATGAAGCAGTAGTATATAATCCCAATCATTTATTTGGATTGTTCAGCACATTTAATGTAAATGCCATCAACAATGTGCAGCTTATTAAAGGTGGTTTTCCAGCCAAATATGGAGGTCGATTAAGTTCAATACTTGACATTACAATGAAGGATGGTAACAAAGAAAAATATCAGGTAGAGGGTGGCATTGGCTTACTATCAAGTAACCTTACTATACAAGGACCAATTATCAAAAATAAAGCTTCCTTCATTATTTCTGCAAGGAGAAGTTATATAGACTTATTATTAAAGCCTTTTTTACCGAAAGACAATAAAGGAACAACCTATTGGTTTTATGATTTGAATGCGAAAGTAAACATTGAATTAGGGAAAAATGACAAACTGATTTTAAGTGCTTTTAATGGAAAAGATAATGCTGCCTATACAGGAGCAAATAGTTTAAATTATGGCATTAACCTAGGCAATAGTACAGCTACCTTGCGTTGGAACCATCTGTTCGGAAATAAAATGTTTGCAAACACTTCATTGATATTTAACGAATATCATTTAGGATTAAGTACAACACAAGGTAATTATTACTCCTTGCTTTATACGGGAGTTAAAGATGTGAATGGCAAAACAGACTTTACATACATACCAAACACAAAACACATGATAAAGTTTGGGGCTACTTATTTTTATCACACACTTTATCCAGCTTCATTTTCAGCAAAAATTCCAAAAATGGGAAGCAAAGTGTCTATAAATAAAGACAGCATTCCTCATAAGTATTCTAATGAAATGGCTTTTTATGCTAATCATGAGTGGAATATCACAGAAAAATTAGGATTGAATTACGGAGTTCGTTTGCCGTATTATTTTACCTCAAATAAAGCGTATCTGCTATTTGAACCAAGGGTAACAGCTAAAATTTCTTTAAATAAAACTACCTCCATAAAAGCATCTTATACTGTGATGAATCAGTTTTTGCATTTAGTACCTAATAGTACAGCCAGCCTCCCAACAGATATTTGGATTCCGTCAAGTGCCTTAGTAAAACCTCAAAATAGTCAACAATACACATTAGGGCTATTTAAAAATTTTAAAGACAACTCTGTTGAAACGAGCGTGGAAGTATATTATAAATCAATGAAAAATCAGGTCTTGTTCAAAGAAGGGACACAACTTACATTGGTCAGTAATATAGAAGATGCCTTGACCTTCGGCAATGGAACGTCTTATGGGGTTGAGTTATTTATAAAGAAGAACATTGGTAAACTTACTGGCTGGGTTAGCTATACACTATCTAAAACCGACCAAACATTTGCTGAACTTAATTTTGGAAAAGCATTTCCTTTCACATACGACAGAAGACATAATTTATCTATAGCTGCAACGTATGACTTAACAGCCCGTTGGACACTTTCAGCCGATTTTGTTTTCCATACAGGAAACGCTTTTACAATGCCCACAGGTTTAATACCAGTTACAGCAGGTGGCTCATTGTATGATGGTTATTATTATGATTATTCATCAAGAAACAATGCTCGATTAGGGGCTTATCACCGCTTAGATTTAAGTGCTTCATACAAAAAAACAAGAAAATTCTTTAAGTGGAAATACGAAAGTGAATTAGCATTTGGGTTATATAATGTTTACAGCAGGAAAAACCCCTATTTTGTTTATTTAACAGTTGACCCAGTTACAGGTCAGCGTAAAGCTGTACAAGTTTCTTTGCTGCCTATAATTCCATCTATCAGTTATAATTTTAAATTTTAAACATGAAGAAAATATTTATTATACTGCCTGTAGCTATTACTATCCTTTTTAGCAATTGCCAAAAAGATATAATAGTTCCACAACCTCCCTATAATAGTAGAGTGAGTATTCAGGGGTTAATGGAGCCCGATTCAGTTCCTGTTATTTATTTTAATAAAACAGTTCCATATTTCTCCAATTCAACCAATACTGCGGATTTAGTGATTAGATCAGCTACTGTTAAAATAATTAATGGAAGTAGTACAGATGTTTTAACATTGGACAGCACATTAAATAGAATCAATTGCAAATACATCTATTTTTATAAAGGCACCCAAACGGTTCAATGGAATACAACTTATAAATTGTCTATAATTAGTGGATCCGAAACTTATACTGCAACAACTACTACTGCCGTTCCGCCTGTTATAATTGACAGCGTAAGTTATACTTCAACCTTTAAAGATATTTATGGAGAGCATGAAGGTGTAATTGTTTATTTCAGAGATATTCCTTCACAAACAAATTACTATCGTTACGAAATGTTACGACCTGTGGATGCAACCACAAAGTTCAGAGAATCGCCACTTGTTACTCCTTGTTTGGGCTACTGTTTACCCACAAGTATTTCTTGTGCGATAAGCCATCCTTCAAGCATATGATAAAATTTCACTAACCCTTTTTGCAATGTTATTACCCCTGGATCACGCTGTGTTTTGTAGCCTTTCCAATTTCCTAATCTTGCT
>JBBSPS010000258.1:0-5251 GCA_038258655.1 Bacteroidia bacterium | reverse complement strand
TCAGTGAGAAGTTTGCGTACTTCCTGCAAAAGATTTTCATTATCAGCAAGACGCCCGAGTAAATGATCCGTCGCAGGTTTGGTACTTAACGTATGTTTTTCCGCCAGCGTTTTACCAAACCGTTCCATCTGCTCCGAGGTAAATAACTCCTCCCTGAGTGGCTCTTCATTTAAGTAACTGAGTTTAGCATCACCTGGCTGAAAAAAAGACCTCATGTTGGATATTAGCTCATAAGCTGTCGGTATAAATTTTAATTTCATGAAGTATTTTCTTTGGTTTCTAAAGCAACATTAATGCTTTGCGCTTCTTCAATAATTTGTTTTAAATGATCTCTACTTGCAAAAGTTTCAGCGCTGATTTCCTTTAATTCCTTCAATAATCCAGGAGAGATAATTTCAGGTTCTGTATGTTTTATACCATGAACTATGCGGTTACCTATTGCTTTGATTAAATCAAAACCTTCCTTTTTTTCCAGCCAGCCAATAAGGCGGTTAGCAACTTCATCATGATCGGTAGATTTAATGCTGACGCTATTTTTTTGTTGAGTACCGGAATTAGTAAAACTAGGTTTTTCTTTTTGGGTGTCAATGTTTTCATTTTTCTCCATAAGACAATTGCTTAAGTGGTTCTTTAATTTTGTATAAAGAAAACTTAAAGCTGGATGAACCGGCGTTAATTGTTAATATGCAACCATCTTTATACATAAACCATTTTGTTTTTTTCCACCTGAAGACCTATTGATGTTAATGCGTTCGAAGTTGATAAACATTCAGTGTGCCGTATACTTTATCATATCAAATTTTTAAAGAAAAAAAATTATTATTCCAAAATTTCCGATGTACCGTCACTTATTGAAACCACATAAGGGCTTAAAGTTTTTCCTGCGTGTTTTTCATATTGTGCAGATATATCTTTTACCAGGCCGGTTATCGCAGCCTCCTTCACCAGGTTAATAGTGCAACCTCCAAAGCCGCCTCCCATCATTCTTGCACCAATTACCGCATCATTATTCCTCACAAAATTTACCAGGTAATCTAGTTCATCGCAGCTTACTTCATACATTTTACTCAATCCATCGTGCGTTGAAAACATTTTTTTTCCCAAAGAATTAATGTCACCCTTTTCCAGGTCTTCACATCCTCTCAATAAGCGATCAATTTCCTGGACTATAAACCGGCTGCGCATATCCGTTAGTTTATCCTTGGGCAATACATATTTGTCGAGCATTTCTTCAGTTACATCACGCAACGAATTTACCTGTGGCTCATACTCCCTTATCCAAGCCACTGCCTGTTCACATTCCCGGCGGCGTGTATTGTACTCCGAAGAAGCCAGTGAGTGTTTTACATTCGTGTCTAATAAAAGTATTTTTATTCCTTCCAGTTTAAAGGGAACATAATCGTATTGCAAGGAGCGGCAGTCGAGCTTTATCACGTGACCTGATTTTCCCATCATTGAAGCAAACTGATCCATGATGCCGCACATGACACCCGCATATTCATGCTCCGATTTCTGTGCCATTTTCACCATTTCAATTTTTTCAAAACCAGTATTAAATAATTTATTCAAAGCGAACGTGGTGGCACATTCTACAGCAGCAGATGATGAAAGCCCGGCGCCAATCGGCACATCGCTTGTAAGCATTGCGTTAAAGCCTTTCAACTCAATTCCCTTTTTTTGAAACTGTGCTACAGCCCCCAATAAATAATTGGGCCAGCTAATGTCACCAATAGGCTTAAGGCCATCGAGGGAAATAGAAAATGTTTCATTAAGATCGAGAGCCATCAGGCGAATTTCATCATCATCGCTCAATGAAATGGCGAGGTAAGCAGCTTTATCAATTGCAGCAGGCAGCACAAATCCATTATTGTAATCAGTATGTTCTCCAATAATATTTATGCGGCCCGGCGAGCGCACCACCATCGGTTTAGTATTGTATAACTTTTCAAATCTCCCGGATAACCTTTCCGCAATTTGCCGGGGTGTTTCATTTTCTTTATTCATGATTGATTATTAAATTACAACCAAGGTACAAATATGATACAGTTGTATTTGACCGTTTGAAAAGTTTCCTATCACTTCTGAACGGAAAATTTATATACGCTCACTGTTTTATAAACATCGCCGGGCGTTAAAACAGTTGATGGATAAGAGGGTTGATTTGGCGAGTCAGGATAATGCTGGGTTTCCATTGCAAAAGCTGTTCTGAAATCATCTTTACTGCCATCGCTGAAAGTATTTTTGCCCTGCATAAAATTGCCACTGTAAAATTGCAGCCCCGGCTCTTCCGTATAAATATCCATTACAATACCCGACTTATCACCTGTTACTTTTGCAGCATGGGTTAATCCATTTTCTTTTGTTCCATTTAATACAAAATTGTGATCGTAGCCTTTTCCATTTTTTAATTGTTCATTGGCCGAATCAATTCTTGCACCGATAGTTGTTGGCTTTGTAAAATCAAACGGTGTGCCTGCAACCGGTGCCAGCGGTCCCTTGGGAATGAGGCCTGTATCCACAGGTATATATTTATCTGCATAAATTTGTACGATATGATTTAATATAGTTCCGCTTCCCTGGCCATTCAAATTGAAGTAGGCATGGTTGGTTAAATTCACGATGGTCTTTTTATCTGTTGTTGCTTCGTACTGGCATTTGAAACCGTTGTCTCCCGTTAATGAATAAGTAACCTTTACATTAAGGTTTCCGGGAAAACCTTCTTCCATATCTTTTGATAAATAGGAAAGTTCAAGCGTGGAATCGTTTAATTGTTTTGCATCCCATACAACAGCCTGGTAACCTTTTTTACCACCATGCAAAGTATTTGCTCCATTGTTTGTAAACAAAGTGTATTGCTTACCATCCAAAGAAAACTTTCCTTTTGCTATACGATTTCCATAACGCCCGATGGTTGCTCCAAAATAAGCATCGTTGGGCCCTGCATAATCCTGAACACTTTTAAGTCCTATAGCAACATCAGTTATATTTCCACTCTTATCCGGCACCAATAGACTTACTAATCTGCCTCCGTAGTTGGTGATGGCGGTCTCCATTCCATTATGGTTTTTCAAAAAATACAAGTCAACAGGTTTACCATCAATCGTGCTTTCAAAATCTTTTTTGTTAGGTATCAGACTATATATTTTAGTTACTGCTGTATCTTTTGAAGTTTCATTGACGGTCTCGGTAGAGTTGCTGTTACATGCAAGCATTAAGATGAGTGAAATGGCACAGGGTAAAGCATTATTAATTTTCATTTTTTTATTGGTTTATATTTTTAAGCCGGGTTGGAGCGACGGTAAATATAAAAATATTTATCCCATCATCTGTTGCCGTTATGTTTTCAAAAATGGATATGATATACGTGCCATTATTTTATGAGCCAGGCAGGTAAGATATTGGTGAAAATATTTTTTTAACCAAAACAATGAGTATGTTTATAGCATAGTACCTGCAGAATTAATTATCAGAAAAACAATGCCTCATCCGGAAATTCTATTTTTCTTTTTTGTAATTGCTTTTGTATATGCCTCTGTAGGATTTGGAGGAGGCTCAAGCTATCTTGCTATATTAGCTTTATATGCTTTGCCTTTTAAGGAAATGAGATTAATTGCTTTAATCTGCAATATTATTGTTGTATCGGGTGGTACCATTATTTTTATTAAAAACAAGCAGGTAAGCTGGAACAAAATATTACCGCTTGTTATCGTCAGTATTCCTATGGCATTCCTGGGAGCCAGGATAAAATTAAGCCAGGATACTTTTTTTATTATACTTGGTTGCAGCCTTATTATTGCATCCATATTATTATGGGTCAAGACGAGGCAGCTTACTTCAGAAAATTTACTCGAAGGAAATAAAAGCACTTATATAAAAGATGGTTTTCTCGGAGGAACAATTGGCTTACTCTCTGGTATGGTAGGAATAGGTGGCGGAATTTTTCTTTCTCCATTATTAAATCTTATCAAATGGGATACACCCAAAAAAATTGCTGCCACTGCCAGCGTATTTATTTTAGTAAATTCTATTTCGGGTATTGCCGGACAATTATCAATTCTGCCAACAGGATTTAATTATACACGAATATTATTTTTGTGTGTTGCCGTTTTTTTGGGTGGCCAGATTGGTTCAAGAATGGGTGCAGTGAAATTTAAGCCTATCGTGATAAGAAGGATGACCGCTTTACTTGTTTTTGTTGCCGGGGTTGAAGTATTAATCAGACATATCTGAAGCAAACACTGTACTTAAAGGCTTTTGGCTAGCGTTGACCGACGAGAAAATATTTCCGGAATTTTTTAGGCTATATATTTATTTTCTATTAAAATCATCCTGAACCCTTACAATATCATCCTCATCACTTGGATGAGCTGCATTAGTATGTTGCCATATTTCTGCGACTACTCCCCAATCATCAAGGCCCGTAAGCCGATGCCTTTCCCCCTGCTTTAATTTGATAATGTCACCAACCTGTAATGTATGCTGCTGTTGCTCTGCATCTGTATCACTGGTTACAACTCCTACTGAACCTTGAATGCATTTCCATATTTCCGCCCTCCTATGATGGTATTGCCAGCTTAAGCGCATATTCGGTGCAACCATTAATATTTTAGGGCTAAGTTTTTGAGTAATTTCTAATTCACTGATATTTTCACCAGAGAAATATTTGTCGGCAAATTTTATTGCCTGGGTTTCATCAATTACAAAAAACCCGCCCCATGGCCTGTCAGCATCCTGTTGTACAATTGTAAACCCTGACTGGACTAACATCGCTTCTGTTTCTTTAAAAATAATTTCTTTGTCAGTCATTTTTATTTTTTATTTATTTTAGAATATCAGGCTCCGAAGATGACAAGATACATCCGTACAAATCTATTTTCAAAAACTTATATTACAAAGGCTGTATTCACTTGTTTTTACATTATATCCTTTTAAGACTATATTATAATAAAATTGCCAATTAAGGCTATAATTTAAAAGATTAGTATAATTAGTCTATATTTGAATAAATTTTGATAATGCCTCCTGTCGCAATTGTTACAGCAGATATAGTAAATTCAACCCGCCTTAAAAAAGCTGAGGAGAAAATATTGAGAAATGATCTTTCTGTAATATTAAAAACATATAAGTTTGAATTTTACCGCGGAGATAGTTTCCAGGCATACATACCAGATCCGGGACAAGCTTTGAAAATCGTATTGCAGGCAAGAGCCGCAGCCAAGAAATTATCATCAGGATTTTCTTCACCCTTTGC
>JBBSPS010000257.1:0-5254 GCA_038258655.1 Bacteroidia bacterium | reverse complement strand
TTAATTTTAGTGCTTGTGAGTGAGTTCATCGTTTTTCTGTTAGAATTTAAACTTATGAACTTAGGCTGCTGACATTACAAGGTCGGCAGCCTACTTACTCACAATCAACTGGTTACATCATTTCTGTATAGTAGTTTAAATTAACATATAACACATATAAAGCTATTCCCATGATGAAACCTACAAATGCAACCAGCCCAGTATCAATCGAAAAAGAAGCAATTAGGGGGCTAAAATTTCCTGATAACGAGGTTTTAACATCCGAAGACGCCATTAAAATTCGATCATCGAATTTAGAAAGAGCATTAAAATTGGGAAATTTAGAACATAATAAAATTAAAATTGTGTTTGAAGATTCAGATTCCATCAAACAGGTAGAAACAACAGTGTGGGGCATTACCGATAAGCGTGTTATCTTAAAACAAGGCATTGTCATTCCTATTCAACGTATACACGAAGTAGGCGAATAAGAATTCACAGTCTTATTATTTTCAAAAAAATGATCCCGCTATGCATTATTGCAGGGCGGGACTATTTTTTTACCTTTGCCTTAAATAAACTAATTCGTAATTTCATTTTATGAGAATTATTTTTAGATTAAGCCTATTATTATTAAGTACTCTTATTTTTACTACGGCGAGCGCTCAGATCTTTGATCCTGTAAAATGGAATTTCAGCTCAAAAAAAATAAGTGATTGTGAATTTGAATTAACGTTCAATGCTAAGATTGATGGTAAATGGCATATGTATGGACAGAAATTATATGATGAAGGCCCTGTTCCTACTTCATTTCATTTTACAAAAAGTTCCGGCTATGAACTTATCGGCAAGGCATCAGAAAGCAATCTTATCAAAAAATTTGAACCGGTGTGGAACACCGAACTTAACTTTTTTGAGCATGAAGCTGTTTTTTCGCAAAAAGTAAAAGTCAAAAATGATAAATCTTTTGAAATAAAAGGCACTGTTGAATTTATGCTTTGTAATGAAAGCCAATGCCTACCCCCTAAAACAGTTGATTTCAGTTTCCAGGTGGAGGGGTCGGCAAATTGTATTGGTAAAACTATAGCTTCTACACAAGCCTTTGAATGCGACTCAAACGCTATTTTCCAAGCCATTAACTCACGAAATAATATAGTAAGCACAAGTGTTAAAACCGATATATCCCAAGCGAAAACAATAGTTACTTCCACGGATCCGGATCCGAAAAATGAAGAATCGGGTACAAAAAGCAGGAAGTGGTGGAAAATTTTTATAGTCGGATTTTTAAGTGGCTTTGCTGCTTTGCTCACCCCTTGTGTATTTCCGATGATCCCGATGACTGTAAGTTTTTTTACCAAACAAAGTAAAACACGTGCAAAAGGAATTTCCAATGCTTTTATTTATGGAATGTCCATCATAACAATATATGTGCTGTTAGGCTTAGGAGTTACGAAAACATTTGGTCCTGATGCATTAAATGCGCTTTCCACAAATGTGTGGTTTAACCTTGCATTCTTTGTATTGTTAGTTGTTTTCGCTATATCTTTTTTAGGAGGATTTGAAATTGTATTGCCATCACGTTTTATAAATAAAATAGATGCGCAAAGTGATAGAGGCGGATTAATCGGCATCTTCTTTATGGCATTTACATTATCCTTAGTATCCTTTTCCTGCACGGGCCCTATCATTGGAACTTTATTAGTTGACTCGGCGGTGAATGGGGGAATCAAAGGCCCCTTTTGGGGAATGTTGGGTTTTTCAACTGCCTTGGCATTGCCATTTGGTTTATTTGCCGCATTCCCAGGTTGGTTAAATACACTTCCAAAATCAGGCGGCTGGCTAAACTCTGTGAAAGTAGTATTAGGTTTTTTGGAATTAGCATTGGCTCTAAAGTTTGCATCGAATGCTGACCTTGTAATACAGGCGCACATTTTAACACGTGAAATATTCTTAGTCTTGTGGATCGTAATTTTTGGGTTGATGGGAATTTATTTGATGGGGTGGATAAAGTTTTTTCATGATAGTCATTTATCTCATTTATCTATTACTCGTTTATTCCTAGCGATATTTACTCTTTCATTCACCATTTATTTGATCCCGGGCTTATGGGGCGCACCGTTGAAATTGATCAGCGGATTTCCTCCGCCATCTGATTATAGTGAATCATCAGGAGGATTTGGTGAATCGTCAAAAAATAGTGAAGTTCCTGAACACGCCTCATTAAAACATGGCGGATTACTTGTATTTGAGGACTACGATTACGCGCTTGCTTATGCAAAAAAAGTTGATAAGCCATTGATGATCGATTTTACAGGATGGGCATGCGTTAATTGTCGTAAAATGGAAGAACAAGTATGGCCGGATCCGGAAGTGAAAAAGCGCTTAATGAATGATATTGTATTGGTTTCTCTTTTTGTGGATGAAAAAAAAGAATTGCCGGCTGGCCAACAGGCTGTAAAAAAATTGGGTGAGCGTGATTTCGTCATCAAAAGTATTGGCAACAAATGGAGCTATTTTCAGGCATCACGTTATAAAACAAACGCTCAACCACAGTATGTTTTAATAGACCTTAATGAACAAATGCTCACTAAAGAAACCGCTCATTACGATCCTGATATAAAAAAATATGTAAGTTGGTTGGATGAAGGGATTAATGAATTTAAAAAACGTACAGCAAAATAAAAAAAGTCCCGAATTGTTCGGGACTTTTTTTGCTATATATTTTTTAAATTACTATTTCTCAAACTTATTATATCCTTTAGGAATCCGATACATAGAAGGATCAATTTCTTTTTTAGTCATCTTAGTAACTTCCAAACGCACCTGCTCTTTTCCACTTAGGTCAGTTTGTATTGACAACATTGGAAACATATTTTTTACATCCGGTATTTGTAAAAAATAAACGGATGATTTGTCCTTACGGTTTAATTGATGTAACAATTTATCAAAGAAAGTAAATTTACCATCAGCGATCCAATAGGTGATTTTTGTGTTTTCTTCGTTATTTGTAACAACATATTCAGCACATTTAAACCCTTGCAAATTTTTTACATCTTTTCCTTTTTTTACATCACAAGTCCCTTTAAGCACTGGCGCTGTAGGTGTTGCCTGATCCATGTATAATTTCCGGTCATGGTTTAATGAGGTCATGGTTTTAGCCTCTATATCCACAATAAAAGTCCCTTCCACTTTATGTGATTTAGTTCCAATTTCATCTATCCGCACCTGATTTCCTTTTACATAATAAACATAGTTAGTAGTATCAGAGAGTGTAGTTTTTTTAAACTCAATAACACCTTCGAATGATTGTGCAGCGGCAGCAAATGAGAACGCTGAAATCACGATAACTACATTAACAAGTTTTAAAATAGCTTTTTTCATGAGATAGATTTTTTTTGTTGTTTAGTTTTAGTTTGATCTTGCTCAAACAAAAATCACGGTATGTTTATGTTTGTATGAGGCTAAAAATAGTAAAATTTTGATTGAACGGTTATCCTCATTCAAAACTTGTACTAAAATTTTATGAACATCATAAATTATGATGGTAATTATGCATCTTTGCCGGGAACAATTTTTAAAATTGAAAGTTTAATAGCTATGGCAGAACATAACGATACAGGAGCTAAAGGGGAAGAATTAGCGAGTACATTTTTACAAAATAAAGGGTATTCTGTTTTAGAAACCAATTGGCGGTTTAAAAATCTGGAAGCTGATATTATCGCAATTATTAATAAAACATTAATTATTGCGGAAGTAAAAACACGTAAAAGCAATTATTTTGGTGAACCCGAAACTTTTGTAAATAAACAAAAACAAAAGAATTTGATTAAAGCTGCGCATGAATATATTCAACGCAACAATCTTGATCTTGAAGTGCGTTTTGATATAATTTCAATCATTTTAGGAACTAATCAAATGAAGATCAATCATATTGAAGATGCATTTTTGTTTAGTCATTGATAAATGAACCTTAGAGTGTCATTGCGAACGAGGCACGAATGAAGTAATTTTTCTAAATGAGATCGCTTCGTTCCTCACGATAAGGGAATTATCGTTTATAAAGCGGAACGGTAGAACAAGGTTCGCCATACATAATGCTTTTAGCTACAGCCCGTAAAAGCCTTGTTATTTCAACATATGCGGATTTTGGTACAGGTAGATGTCCGCAGCCTTTAATGACAACTCGCGCATCTTTATAATCATTAATATTTAGTTTACTGAGGATCTCATTATACAAAATTGTTTCGAGCGCTTCCAAATTACCAAAGACTACTTTTTTTGCGAAAGGCTCTAATTGTGTTGCTAACAGCATATATGCCCAGGTAGGAACAATTGCATCAGCAGAACAAATAAGTGCAACATATTTATCTTTGTATTTACTCCAATCTTCATTTTTGATAAATTCTCTGAAATCTTTTTCTTTTAAAATAAGCCCTTGGAAAAGCTGGTCTTTAATGTCAAACAATATGCGTTCGCCCTGTGGATAAAAGGTTTCCAGATCGATAGTAATCAACCCACTTTGCGCAACTTTATTTATAATGGTGTCTGACATTTGAAACTATTAATTCTCATTGATGCTTTTACAGGTCGCACCTACGGAGCTCTTAAAAAATAATGAATCTTTGTTACTATGAACAGTTCGCTCCCCTGGAGCTAATCTTACATAAACCCTAATTCCAGTTGCGCCACTTCGCTCATCATATCTTTTTCCCAAGGCGGCTCAAATGTTAATTCAATTTTTGCTGAGCGTATTCCTTCCACTTCACGTAATTTTTGTTCCACTTCTGGAGGCAAGGTTTCTGCAACCGGACAAGATGGTGAAGTCAATGTCATCTTTACGTTCAGATTGTTTTCTTTATCCAAGGCGATCTCGTATATCAATCCTAGTTCCCAGATATCAACAGGAATCTCCGGATCATAACACGTTTTGATCATTTCAATAACTTTTTGCGTTAAATCTGTATTATGTGTATTTATTATTGCAGGCATTTTTATTTAAGTCCAATGTTAAAAAGTCCAAAGTTAAAAAGTCAAAAGTTTGCAAGCCCATTGTTTGAAAGTTTGATATACTTTCCAACATTGGACTTTTTAACATTGGACTTTATACGCTAAGGCATCCATTTTCATTTGTTGTATCATACTTACCAAACCATTGCTACGGGTAGGGGATAAGTGTTGTTTTAATCCTATGGTATCTACAAAATCTAATTTTGCATTCACAATTTCGTCAGGTGTATGATTTGATAATACCCTAACCATCAACGCTACCATTCCT
>JBBSPS010000256.1:0-5255 GCA_038258655.1 Bacteroidia bacterium | reverse complement strand
TTGCACGCCTCGGCGGTTGGAAAGGTTATAATTCCCAAAGACGAGCTGGACCTATCACTTTAAAAAGAGGCATGGATAACTTTGTTCAAATTTTTAATGGATGGTGTCTTGCATTAAAACTTTATGAAGATGTGGGTACACGCTAGCCCTAAGGGGAGAGGTGCCCTGAGGTACAAACTCAAGACAGCAGCTCTTTTATTATTTAAGTTTATGCGAGCTTATTGCATTTAAAAGTTGCTACGAATAACTGGGGTAATTTATTTTCTCAAAAATGTTGCTCCATAAAAGTCATCAGTTAGCTTGTCATCTTTATATATAGTTGCTTTAAAATTAAATTCGTCGGGTGAAATCCAATGAAAGGTATAAATACGATGACAAGAAGTGCAGCCGTTTGGATAGACAATTTTTATTATTAGGTCATTCCTGGCATTGAACTCGCCCGTTCCAATGCCCACATTATTTTCTGTGGTGTTTGAAATGTGGTTAACCCGACCTGTTTCCTGATGATACGTCCAAAGTAAAACAGCCCAGCTGTCTCCCCCAAAATAAGAGTTCCATAATAATGTATTTGCCGGGCTTACTGCCTTCACAACAAAAGATCTGGTTGTATCTATACTCTCCTGGTAGTCTCCACCAAATTTGGACTTCCAAATGTTATCTTTTAGTCTCCATTCTCCTTCAAATCTTGTGAATCTGATATTGCCAGTATCAGGCGCAGACATTTGACAATAAATTTTATTATTCAGTGAGGTTAAATTGATAACCAGGAAAACTATTGACAGCAATTTTTTCATCGTGAATAATTTTTACTTTAACAAATAACAGGTATAATACCTATGACACACAACTCGTGTATTTTTGAAAGTTTATCGTCTATAAACTTACGCTTTCTTTACCAAGACAATACTTATCAATACGTTTTTGAAATTGTTTTTCCTAAAAAAAACTTTCGCAAATACAACCATACTCAACTATCCAATTCCTCCTTCCACCTCCACCTTATCCACCTCCTTCATTAGTCTATCCGTTCCCGTTAGTGCGACAATAATTTTTTGATAATGAAGAATACCATCAAATTCCAATGAACGTCCCTTGCGATCTTTAAGCCATTTTTGAGCGGGCTGGTAACCGCAGGATAGGTAGGTGCTTCTTGTTAACCTGTCCAGCCCAGCTCTAATTGCTTTGCCTTTTTTTCTTTCAAACCATGATTATGTTTTAAAAAATTGTCTGTATCAAAGTTGCAAACAAGAGCTTCTACGACAGTTCGCCTGTTTTCGATATTGCCACCGTTGTGGTAAAAATGGTCTTTCGTGATTATATTGAACTTTTTCCAAAATTTGGTTATCATTTCATTTTCTCTCCAATCATTGTGATGCCAGGTTGAAAGAATAAATTTTGCTTTGGTCTCAGATAATAAATTAAATAAAAGTTCTTCATCCTTTTCAGTCCAGCCGTTATAATAGTCAACGTGTCGCCCGTAATACGGCGGGTCACAATAAATTATATCATTCTTAGTCGCAAGGCGAATGATATTATCAAATGATTTATTGTAAAAAGTCCAGTTTGGGTCAGGTTGTATGATTTTTGTAACATTAGAAACTTGATTCGTTATTTTAGTAATGTAGGACTGCGAGAACCTATCGGGTTTTTTGCAAAAAGGAATGTTCCAATTTCCCTTACTTCCAAAACGCATCATGCCGTTAAAACCGGCACGTGAAAGAAAAATAAAGTCGTAAGGCGAAAATTCTCCACTATTAAAGCGTGCCCGCACTTTTAAATAGTGTTCATAGCCTTTATTTTCTGCGTGCCTTAAAAATTCACCTTCCTGTTCAAGATATTTTTTCATCAAAGGCGCTGTTATTTTTTTATCCTGTATTCCTTTGTAAAAATTGGTGATATGTGGATTGGCATCGTTTAGTATAGCTTTGTTATAACCTGAATTAAAAGCCACTACTCCTGTTCCTAAAAATGGCTCTATCCATTTACCATTAGTTTTTGGGGCAACTTCCATAATCCACGGAACTAACTTAGTTTTTATGCCCTGACTTTTTATTGGTGGAATAATTACTTTCATTTCGTTTTCTTATTATAAGTTTTAGAAATGATTTTATTCCAGAGATCTTTCCTGCCCTTGAATTCCAAAAAATCTTTAAGAGTAGTAATTTTTGTCGGCTTGCCATCTTTAATCATATTGGCAGAACCGTGATTTATCCAATATTCGTCAAACCATTCTTCACCTAACTGGCTGAATATTCCATTCTCGTTTTTTAGGTCGTCAATATCAACAATAGAACCAATATTTGCAGTATTTCCAGAACCTTGTTTATCGCTGGCTATTTTCCATTTTTCTGCTGCGAAGAAATCAAAGTCTCTAATTACAGAGGTAATAGATTTTAAATTCTTTACTGTTGTAACTTCTCTTTCACCAACTTTTTTGCTAGGCTTATCAAATTCTTCCTGAAGCTCCTCAACCTGAAAAATATCTGTTTCCGGAAAATCTTCACTTGCTACAGTTCTTGAGTAAATTACTCCAAGACAATAATGCCCTAAATATTGGTTGTAAGGAAATTGAATATTTTTATCCTTATCTCTCTCCTTAAAATAAGCTCCGTGACTACCTAATGTAAAACCTGCCGTTTTATTGTTTCTTCTAAAGGTTGTCTTAATATCAAGTGCAAACTTTACTTGTGCATTTTTGCTATGTATGAATGTAATATCAGGATACCAATTTTGTTTTTCAGCAAATATTATTTTATAGCCATTATTTTCAGCAAATTGTAATAGCTGTGGGAAAATATGAATTTCAAGAATTTTGGAGATAATTTTTGTGTCGGCAGAAATTGTATAAATATTTTTAAAAACATCTATAAACCCTTTTACTGTCCAATCTCCTTTGTCGGTCGAAACATAATTTTCGAGTTTATCAGCAAATTTATTAAGCTCTTTCTTAAATGTTGATTTATATTTTTCTTTCTCTTTCGAATTCATCTTTCAAATTTACAAACAATTGAAGTGGGGTTTTAAAGTTTGTTGAGGTGAGTACCGCCGCCGTAACTATAGTTCCGCTTACCAATTCTGCAATGGCAATTTTTGTAACAAACCTTCCATCATGGTAAAGATGAAAATCCAAATAATCAGTAAATATTAAATTGCTTAGTGATGCTTTATACCCGTCAAACTGTTCTTTGTTTCCGGTTTTTTTTGCTCCGGCAAGATCATCATCACCTATGTCTTTCGCTTCAATAAAACCAACCGGTACATCTCGCCTGGTTAAAATATAGTCAGGAGCGCCGCAGGTCTGGCGCTTGGGTTCATTAGTCGCTCTTATTTCCGGAAGCAGGCTTTCAATCAGTTGTTGCAGGTCACCACGAAAAGGTATGTTCAGTTGAGTTTCCCTGTTTGTATCTCCGGTTTATGCTATCAATGTATTGTGATATAGTCATCTGTAATCCTAAATGCGAAAGATAAAGATTTTACATAAACTACATTATAATAAGTAACTCTTACCTTATTTCTCAAGTTTTTTTTGAACTACCACCTCCGTGTTGGTGAAACAACCCATATGTAAACAAGGCCCGTCTTGTAAAGGTTAAAACCAGGGCAGCGATTGAAAATGTTATTCATCGTTGTCAAATAACTGTTTATCATTTACGTTCAGTATGTATAACTTCCTGTGCCATGAAAATCAATACAACAAGGTTGGAATCGTTTAGTGATGGTGTGATTGCAATCATCATTACGATAATGATTCTCGCACTTAAACTCCCCGTTCTGGATAAGCATATTACAACTACCGCTCAAACGCTTCATTATTTAAAGTTTCTACTGCCATATTTTATTACCTATGCCTTTAGCTTTATGATGATAGGTATATTCTGGACGAATCACCACCATATGTTTAACCTGCTTGAAAAAACTGATGTGGTATTATTATGGCAAAATTTTTTATTCCTTTTTGTACTAAGTCTTATTCCTTTCGCCACGGCTATTGTGGGCGCTAATCCCTTTATTCCAATTGCCCCGGTTATTTATGGAAGTGTAATGTTGCTTACCACTGTCTCTTTTGTCATTATGCGGAACTATTCTATCCGTCATAAATTAGTACATACGGATGAGAATAAGGCACTAACGAGAAAAATATTTCGGGTATCATTGAGGGAACGAACCAAAGCAACTTTAGGTGCCGTTGTATATTTAATTTCCATTCCCCTTGCCTTTGTAAATGTATATTTATCTTATACCTGCTTTGTTATTTCACCTATTATTTTTTTCCTGCCACGAGGGATAAACAATGAAAAGCTGGCTGAAAAAATTTCTGATAAAAACCTTTTGGGATGAATGATTTGAGCCGTTGGTGCTTCAATTAAATTTCCAGGTGATTCGACTCCCCGGATAGCGCAGGAATGAGGCGAAGGTTTTGCGTATAGCTTCCTGTGCTTTACAAATTTGAGAATGGCATTAATAAAATTGATCAGTATTTAAGGCACGACTTGTCCCGTCTAACGGGAAGAAAGCCTGGCTTCAGGCTATGCGTTAGGATTGCGTCGGGCGAGGAGCTATGGCTTCAAACTGATGTTGGTGATGCCGAGCTACAAAGCCATCAGCACAGCCTGCCCCGCTTTGCGGGGAACACCACCGGCTAAAAAAAAATGGTGTTAAGATAATAAAAGGCCCATCATAACGATATCACGAGCCGACTTTGACAAATAGACTTTTTACACTTAATTGACCATAATCTTTACACAAGTAATTCAGCGGGCGCTCCATTATACCTTCATCGCTTTTAACCAGAGGTCACAAATGATTTTTTTCAAACATTATTTCGTTCATTAATTCCTTAATTTACACCTGCAAAAAGAGTTCTAAGCAATTAGAAAAAAGTAGATAACCTGCACTATTCCCGTGCGGAAATAATTTCATTTGTTTGCCGGTCTTGTATTTTAATATTATCTCTTCATATATGTCAGATAAGGTTGTAAGATGAAAAAACCAGGGACAGAAATAAGGCTTGCACGGGAAATGACGCTGTTCGATGCCACACTGATTGGTGTAGGCGCTATGATTGGCGCCGGCATATTTGTTCTTATAGGAATTGCAGCGGGGATTGCCGGGCCTGCTTTGATTATTACATTTGTTTTGAACGGGCTGGTTGCTTTGCTTACCGCAATGGCTTACGCTGAATTAGGCTCATGTTATCACAATGCGGGCGGCGGATATCTTTGGATAAAAGAAGCTTTACCAAAAGTTTTTGGCTT
>JBBSPS010000255.1:0-5275 GCA_038258655.1 Bacteroidia bacterium | reverse complement strand
TACGTATTGATTATGACTTTTGAGTGTTATCATCTGCAAGGGTTTTTATACATTCCCTACAAATCTCTTGCATTTTATTTTCCATTTTACACCCAAACATGCTGATCTTTCAACAAAATATTAACTTTGAGTGAACCCTAAATAAAATAGCGGGAGGAAGCTCCTCTTTTATAAAAAATATTTTTGTCTGTCCCACAATATGGGACAACCAGAATGTACTATTGCAGTGTAATTTTTAATGTGCGCACATTAAAAATTGCAAGGAGAAACCCTAAAACCGCATTGCCACTGCGTGAAAAGTGGATTTCAATTCTTAATTTTAATACCTTGCTGTATACAGGTAACAGTGTGAAAAGATGAAAAAATTAGAACGTTTAAACAATTCTCTATTTGAGAAATTTGAGAAAAACAAAATTAACAATTTGGCTTTATGCCTTGGTGGTTTAATTTATAAAACCATGAGTAGTGTGGGCGGAGCTGATAATTTTGATTCAGGAACAGACAATGGTGCTGTAATGCGCTTGCCAGACACTGGTCAAAATCATTCAGGCGATTGGTATGCTGCGGTTAGTACTAACCCTGGAACTGGTGGTGGTAGTGGTGGTACTACTGGAAATGGATAATTAAATTTTTAACGCTAACGCCTTGGTTAAGGTGTTAGCGTTTTATTTTTTATAATATTGCATTCTTTTTATCCAAATAACAAAAAATATATAATATTTTAAATCAATTATGAGAATCATTTTAATATGTAATATCCTACTGTCTGTAATTGTAAGTCCGACAAATTCACAAACTAATTATGACTATTACAAATATCGGTCATACTATAACAAAGCCAAATTAGCCGATGCTGAAAAAAATTATAAGCAGGCTTGCTCCGATTACAAGGAGGCTTTCAACTACGGAAATCAATACTTACCCGATAACTTAAATTTAGAAGAATACGCATCTGCTTTATTATCGGCAGGCGATACACTAGCTTCCTTAGAAGCATTAAAGAAAGCTGTAGTAAAAGGAAGTGATATAGATAACATAAGAATCTCGAAAAAATTCTCAAAAAAACAATGGGATTTACTTTTAAAAGAAGCTCCTCTATTACAATCACAATACAAGATGGCTAATATAGATAATTTAGGTAATAACATTGCGATAGGGAATTTATCTGCAATAGACCAAGCTATAAGAAATGATTTAATAGAAAAATCACTGCCTAGGAATTTATTTAATAGATTAATGGATATTACCGATTCCTTAAATTTTATAAAATTAAAACAGCTTGTAATCGAAAAAGGTGCAAATCCCGATTGTTTTTTAATGATGCACTTGTATGGGGATAATCAAAAGTATGTTCCATTTTATGATAGCATATTCAGGCGACAAATTTTTGAAGGTAAAATAACACCTGAATTTTATGTTTTTTGGTCTGAAAGACAAAGAATATATGTTGCAGGGAAAACCACCCAAAAATACGGGGAATATAATTTTTATAATTATAAACAAAAAAATTACTCTCCTAATAAAAACCTTATAGAAGATATTGAAAATGTGGATAAACGAAGAGCCGAAATAGGGTTAATGTCTCTTGAAGATTGGGCAAAGGGAAAAGAGGGAACATTACCCGATGATTATATAAAAATGAAAGCAAAAGAGAAACCAAAAAAATAAAATTATGCTGCTAATATTGTCTGAAGAAAGTGATGGCACTACTGATGATGTAATTGATTGGTTAAAGTATTTTGATGTCCTTTATTTACGAATAAATGATGCTTCCCGTCTACATTTGAAAAACATAAGGATGAATACCGAAACAATAGCATGGGATTTAACAGCACATGAACAATTCCATAAAAGCCCCATTGATATAAGCCTCGAAAAAATAACTTGTTTTTGGTATAGAAGGGGGGAGTTTATTTTTAATACCCAATCAATATCTGTACTTAATAATCAAAGCCAGCAAATGGCTTATCAGTTGGAAAAATATGTTGCAGATCAACAAGATGACATTATAAAATTTTTATATAATTCCTTAAAAAGAAAAAGACATTTGGGATACTTTTACGATAATTTTACAGTAAAAATTCACAATTTGTCAATTGCCCTTGATTGCGGATTAATGATCCCTGATACTGTAATTGTTAATAATAAATCGAATTTAATCGGGTTTAAAAAAAAGCATAAGCAATGTATTGTAAAAGGGATACAACACAATGGTTTTAAAATAAAAAATCAACTAAGCGCAAGCTGCATAACAGAAATTGTAAAGGATAAGGATATACACACTGCTCCTGAAACATTTACGCCAAGCCTTGTTCAGCAATATATCGAAAAATTTTTTGAATTACGAATATTTTATATTGACGGCAAGTGTTATTCGGCAGCGATATTTTCACAACAGGATGAAAAAACAAAAATAGATTTCAGAAATTATAATGATGAACGCCCTAACAGGTTAGTTCCCTATAAACTACCTTTGGATATTGAGCAAAAACTAATTAGGTTTATGAATACAATCGAAATGAAAACGGGTTCCATAGATTTAATACTAACTACCGAAATGAAATATGTATTTTTGGAAGTAAACCCTGTTGGGCAGTTTGGATGGATTTCGCATAAATGTAATTACGGTTTAGAAAAAATAGTTGCCTCTTATTTTAAGAATTAATTTGACATTCCAAAAATTAATGTTAGTAGAAGGTACGACCGAAGCGATTTGACGTTCGTTAAAATAAAAAAAATACGTGATACATAAAATAGCTTTTCTTCTCTGCACTTTTTATCTTTCTGTATCATTGGCGTTTTCCCAAAAAAGTGATACTGTTAAAGGAACTATGCCAGCATCAACAACTCCTTTAGGGAATACAAACTGTGATTGCAAAACCGCTATAACAATTAACTTATTAAAAAAATTTAAATATGGCTTAACTAACGCGCCTAATGGTTTTGGCAGCGTTATGGAAATAAAGGCAAAAAATAAATCAGACAAAAGTGCTTTTGAACAGGAACATAATACAGCTTGGTACCTGCTTAACATAAACCGTGATGGGGAATTAACATTAGATATTATACCACAAGATAGTACCAATGATTATGATTTTTTACTTTATAACTATACAGGTTCTCATTTTTGTGAGGATTTGGTCGCTAAAAAAATAACGCCCATACGTGGCAATCTTTCACGAAACAATTTGAGAACAAACGGTGCAACAGGCTTATCATCATTAACTCAAAATAATTTTTCTGAAAAAGGGCAAGGCGATAATTATTCACATTCAATACAAGTAAAAAAAGGAGAAAAATATATGCTGGTTTTGGATAATGTTTATCCAAATGGCAAAGGGCACGCATTGTATTTTAATTATCTGGTGCAAATAAATATAAAGGGAACAGTTGTTAATTTTGCTAAACAAGCGATTACTGTGGAAGTAACATTAATGGATGAAAAAAATAATCTTATAGCAAAAACAACTTCAGACCCTAAAACCGGTAATTACAAACTTACCACAAGTGTTAAAGAAAATGCTTTTTACAGCGCGATTTACTATAACTCTTCATACTTTCCTGAATCAGCATACATCAATACCCGGCTATTAAAACAAAATGAAAATACATTTACTATAGATAAAACAATGGCGGGGCTAAAAGTAGGGGGAACTTATTCGTTAATGTATTATAAAGAACATGACCAGGGATTTTTCTTATATGAAGAATGGCCACCATTTTATTTATTGAGTATGTTGATGAAAAATAATCCAACAATGAAAATACGGATAGAAATTCATACGCTTGAAGATGAGAAAAAGGCTTGGAACAAAATAGGAGCTAAAGAAAAATTTTCTTTGACAGAATGGAGGGTCATAAATTTTAATAACGAATTACTAAACAAAGGTATTTCAACAGAACGAATGGAAATAGTCCCAAGTGATAAAGCAATCATTTCTAATCCTAAAACGGAAGAGGACAGAAAACAAAACAGGCAGGTTTCAATTACAATACTTTCTAAATAATTAAAAAAAAGAAATAACAATATGGCAACAATGCTTGAAGATTTAAAATCAGTAATGGAAGCAAATAAAAATTTGCTTCCTCTTATTTCTATGTACTGGGAATATACAGTAGTTGATGAGAATAAAAATAAAATAAAAAAAGAAGATTTAATTACAGTTGTTTCCTTAAACCATAACACCTCAAAATACAAAGTACATACACTTTACAAACCAATTTCTACAACTATTGATTTGAATTATTATGAATAATAACGAAAAGAGTTTTAGGTTTCAATTGTTAGCGGATTGTTTTCCTGTTAAAGGGTATAAACGTGGTATTATATATGACTTAAATCGTAGATTATATAAATTTATTCCGAACTCAATGATTGATTTCATTGAAGATTCTACTCAAAAAAACAAAGAATCTATTCAGAATGAATACAATAAAGAATATCAATCTATAATTGAAGAGTACTTTAATTTTCTTGAAACCAACAATTTTATTTTTTGGATGCCCGCAATATTAGTAGATAATTTTCCAAAATTAAATTTAGAATGGGATTATCCAGCACAAATTATAAATACCATAATTGATGTTGATGAAAACAGCAATTATAATATTATCGACATTTTAACTCAATTAGAAAAAACAGGCTGTAAACACATACAAATAAGAGCGTATTCTAAAAAAAATCTTGCTTTTTACAACGAAATTTTACTTCCATTTATTACCAGCAGTTATTTATCTATTGAAATAATTACTTCATATATTGAAGAACAAAATGAAACAGTGATAAAAGAATTCATAACTAGACATGAAAGAATAAAAGCCATTATTTTTCATTCAGCACCCTTCAATAAAATAATAAACGAAATATTAGATCAGTCAATGGGAAATATTGCTTACACTTCCCAAAAAATAAAATCACCGAAAGACTGTCATAACAATAGTAAAACATACTTTAATGTTTCGGTTCAATTTTTCACGGAAGCGCAAAAGCATCATACATATTTCAACAGAAAAGTAGCGATTGATGTGGTGGGCAATATCAAAAATTGCACATCAAATGAAAGTAAGTTCGGAAATATAAATACAGGACACCTTTCGGAAATAATAAGTAACTCTGAATTTCAAAAGTTATGGTTTGTAAAAAAAGATGAAACCAAAGTCTGTAAAGATTGTGAATTTCGTTATATGTGTACAGACAGTAGAACTCCTAGTCAAAATCCCGATGGGATGTGGGAACATAAAGAAGAATGCAACTACAATCCTTACATAGCTAAAT
>JBBSPS010000254.1:0-5313 GCA_038258655.1 Bacteroidia bacterium | reverse complement strand
TTTATTGATAAAGCTGATATAGACAATTACAAAAAGGAATTTAATGTTATTTCTACCCGACTGGTAGAAGGCAAGTTTCAAATCAATGTGCTTTCTGAAACTCAACCGTCTTCAAAGTTTGATACAGCTAATCCTAATTTAGAGGATGTTTATTTTGCTAATGTAAATATTTAATTAGTATTATGTTTTCACAAGTATTCTGGTTTGATTTTAAGTGCAATTTAAAGCGACCAAGTACATGGTTATTTTTTTCTGCTTTCTTTCTTGTATCCGTAGTATATATAGCTGTTGAAGGAGGCCTGATTTTAGATGTCGAAGCCGGAGCTATTTCCTATTTCAATTCTGCAAAGGGATGCGCATCGATATTAAATTCGATTATTAATAATTCGCTATTAGGTACAATCGTTCTAATCTCTATTATAGCACCAGCTATACAAAAAGATTTTCAGTACAATTCCCATAGGATTTATTTTACTAAACCTATTAGTAAGTTCGGTTATATCATGGGACGTTTTATGTCCGCTTTTTTAACCGCGTTGCTTGTATTGACGGGGTCAGTTATCGCTTTTATTCTGATGTGTAACTTGCCCGTTTATGCGAAAGGAAGAGTTGGTTCATACGATCTGTGGAATTACCTACAAGGTTTTGTTTATTTAATAATCCCAAATACTTTTTTTGTTGGAGTTTTGTTTTTTTCTATTGTTACTTATACAAGAAATATGATGTCTGCATACATTGCATCTGTTGTTTTATTGATGTTACTAAATAACGCTAGTCTACTGCCGATTGACATTGACAATAGCTTAATTGTATCTTTAATTGATCCTTATGGAAATGCTGCGCTCACCGAAATGACTAGGTATTGGTCTCCTGAAGACACTAACAAATTAGGAATACCTTTTACTGGTTACTTGTTATATAACCGAATTTTTTGGATGACTATTTCGAGCTTACTTTTTTCGCTCACCTATTCACGTTTTAGTTTCCAACAATATGCTTCAACATTTTCTTTGTTCAAGAAAAGGAAAACAGATTGTGCAGAAGGAAATGCTACTACTACAATTATGCATTTACCAAAAGCAACTTCCATATTCGATATAGCTTTATCAATCAAGCTATGGGCTTCATTAACCAAACTCGAATTCAAGAATTTAGTAAAGAGCCCCTATTTTATTGTTATTCTTTTATTACCGACGTGTCATATCTTTTTTAGTTATGACATAGCAGAGACGTTTGGTAAACATTCACTTCCCACCTCGTTTCGGATGGTGGATATTATTTTAACTTTTGCCTTTTTTTTCGGTGATTTCATTATTGTGTTTTATTCAGGCGCATTGGTATGGCGTGAACGAGATTCTAAGATGGACGAAATTATCTCTGCAACCCCAATTAGAACATGGGTTTTGTTGTTCTCCAAAATTACTTCGCTAGTTTGCATGTATGCCTCTATACTATTTTATTGCGTGTTATTTTGCATTATTATTCAATTAGGAAATGGATTTACAGACATACAGCCAATGGTTTACCTGCAAAGTTTATTTGGCTATAACCTTGTTAATATGATTATTCTTATTTGCTTTACTGTTTCGGTGCAGGTTCTTGTAAATAATAGATATTTGGGGTATTTGGTATGCGTAACAATAATGCTATTGCTGCCACTGGCATATAGAGGATTAGGTATAGATAATCAGTTGATTCGATTCAATTCTTCAGGTGCTTTTTTACCTTACTCAGATATGAATGGGTTTGGGCATCGTTTTTTTTCTTTCATCATCTATAAATTTTATTGGTTAGCATTTATTTCTTTATTACTAATAACAGCTAATTTGATGTGGGGCAGAGGGAAAGAACACGTTTTAAAAAACCGATTAATATTTGCGAAGAACAGTATAAGAAAAATTCATTTTGTGGGTTATATTTTGGGACTGATTTGTATGATCCTTTTTGGAAGTTTTATATATTATAATACTCGCGTGCTAAATAAATTTTATACTGCACGTGAGAACGATGAACAAGTTGCCAATTTTGAAAAAAAATATAAAAAATACAGTGAATTACCCAAATTAAAAATTGTTGAAGTAAATGTTCAATTAGCTATTTATCCTGAAACACGTTCTATTGTGGTTAATGGTACGTATTGGATTAAAAATAAGGGAACAAAGAATGTTGATTCTCTGTTTTTTCGGTACAATGAAAATTACCGCAATTATAAAATACAAGTGTTCAATAATTCTTTTACAGAAATACTCAGCGATAGTCTTAGCGGTGTTAAATTATTGAAATTTGGAAAACCTATCATAGCGGGAGATTCGTTACAGATGAAATTTAGTTACGAGGATGCTCCGAGAGGTTTCAAACAGGGTGGAGCTCAAACATCTGTTGTTGGAAATGGAACTTATCTAACAAGTAAACAATTGTTCCCAAACATTTCTTATGATGAAAGTTGGGAGCTGACCGATAGTGTAAAACGTTTCAAATTTGACCTAGAGCCAAAAGGAAGAATGCATAATTTGAAAGATACTTCTTTTTTGAAAGTCAATTACGTTTCACCTGATGCAGATTGGATCAGGTATGAATGTACCATTAGTACAAGCGCTGATCAGACAGCTATTTCTTCTGGAAATTTAGTGAAGAAGTGGACAGAAAATAATCGCAACTATTTTCATTATAAAATGGATATGCCTGCACAGATGTACTTATGTTTTCAATCCGGTAGATACGAAGTTAAAACCAGTAAATGGAAAGATGTGGATATTGAAATTTATTACGATAAGCATCACGCTTACAATATTGGAACAATGATAAATGGAGTGAAAAAATCACTTGACTATTACAGTAACAATTTTAGCCCATATCAATTCAAACAATTACGAATTGTAGAATTTCCAAGATATATGGACATAGCGCAAGGATTTGCAAACACCATTACTTTTAGCGAGGGTCGTGATTTTATTGCAGCACCGACATTTGGAAATAAAAACCCTGTAGATTGCTTTTTTACAACAGCGCATGAAATGGCTCATCAATGGTGGGGACACCAAGTGGTAGGTGCAAATGTAGAAGGTAGTGGATTGATTGGAGAAAGCTTTGCTGAATACAGTGCTTTAAGAGTGATGGAAAAGGAATTTGGCGAAAAAATAATTCATAGATATTTAAAATACGAATTGGACGAGTATTTACTTGGCAGAGCGCAAGCTGAAAGTAGTGAAGATCCTTTATTAAATTGCCAAGGACAACCATACATTTATTACAATAAGGCGGCTACTATCTTATATTCGATAAGTGATTTGATAGGCGAACAACCAATGAATAACGTGCTAAAAGCCTATGTTACCAAAACAGCCTTTCAGCAAGCGCCTTACACAACATCTCTTGATTTTGAAACGATGCTTAAAGCCGCCACTCCGGACAGTTTGAAATATGCAATCGTTGATGGTTTTGAAAAAATTACACTTTATGAAAATAGAACTAAAGATGTAAGTTTTGTCAAGTTGCCTTCAGGGAAATATAAAGTATCCATTATTATAGATGCAATGAAATTGTATGCTGATGGAAAAGGTAAAACAACCTTGGCTAATATGAATGACTACATTGATATTGGAATATTCGGGAAAGGAACAACAGATAAGGATCCCATTGAATTATATAATGGAAAGCATAAGATAAAATCCGGCTTAAATACGTTTGAAATTATAGTTGATAAAGAACCGTACGAAGCGGGTATAGATTTTTATTTCAAATTAATTGATACAAATACGAATGACAACGTTAGAAAGGTGATTGACAAGAAGCCTCTGAAAAAGATTGGGGTAGATGAAAAAGGGCTATGATTGTTACAGCTCAAAATTCAACTGTCTCTAAAAAAGTAGAAGAACAAATAAAAAGGGTTGAAAACAATCTCGCCATCGGAGTAAAATTGAAGGGAAAGAAACATATAATATTTAAGACCGAATGGCCTTTATAAAGTAAAAATTTGACATTTTTTATTAGCGAAAGATAAAAAAAGCCTCTGCATTTTAAATGAAGAGGCTTTCTAAAAAATAAAAAAAAAATTTTATTTACTTAAAATCTTAAACTCTGTCCTGCGATTTAATTGACGGCCATCATCCGTATCATTGGTAGCGATCGGCTGCTCTTCACCAAAACCAACGTATGTTAAACGGCCTTCTGAAATACCTGCTTTTATAAGATAATCAACAACAGATTTTGCACGGCTGTTAGATAATTTTTTATTGTAATCATCAGCACCTTTAGAATCTGTATGTCCTGAAATTTCAATTTTCAAGGTTGGAACATCATTTAATAATTTTGTTAAACGTTGCAATTCATTTGTGGATTCAGGGCGAAGCGTAGCTTTATCAAAATCAAAGAAAATATTTTTTAATATAATTTTGCTGCCAATCGCTACATTTTTTAGAGCCACATCTTTTGTTATTTCTTGGAATGCAGCGGTGTTAGGAATATCAAAATTCTCAGAGTGAAATAAATATCCATCCTTTTTAACTGCAATACCATAATTACGACCTGCAGGTAATGACACTAAATATTTACCGGTAGCGCTATTAGAAGTAAATGTAGCGACCACTTCATTTTTTGCATTATCAACAAGTTCAATCGTTGCTTCCAATACTTTTTGTGTTAATGCATCTGTGATCACACCCTTTAAAATAGTAAGTTGCGCTTCTTTAATTTGTAAGATTGGAGCAATTACTGTTTCTTTAACAGGAGCGGCAATACTGGCAAGCAGGTTATCTTCATTATTCAGTACCATTGGTTTTTCAGATCCAAGAAATGTGATCATGTAAATATCTTTTTCACCATAACCATTTGCATTAAATGAAGCATAATAACCATGTTTACCACTTGCGGAAATTACAAAAAACACATCATCATCAGGCGTATTAACAGGGTATCCAAGATTTTCAGGCTCGCTCCATTTTTTTGTTTGCGCATCATACACCGATTTAAAAATATCATAACCACCCATTGTTTTGTGCCCTTGAGAGCTGAAGTACATTGTCTTTCCATCGGGATGAATAAAAACACCTTCTTCATTCCATTGGGTATTTATAGTGGTACCAAGGTTTACAGCTTTATCCCATTTACCCTTTTCCGTTTTGGTTGACATCCAAATATCTCTACCTCCCAAACCCTCCGGCCTGTCACTCACAAAATAAAGTGTTTTTCCATCAGCAGAAATAGAAGTGGAAGATTCATGATACTCTGTATTTATATTTTTATTTAATTTTTCCGGTTTAGTCCATAATTCACCTTTCTGTTCACACACGTATAGGTCACCATCATTCTCATCCA
>JBBSPS010000253.1:0-5327 GCA_038258655.1 Bacteroidia bacterium | reverse complement strand
GCCATGAGTTCTTAAAATCATTCTCTAAGAATAAACTCATTTATGGCATCAATACGGGTTTCGGCCCGATGGCTCAATATAAAGTAAGTGATAAAGACCAGCTAGATCTTCAATACAATCTTATCCGCAGCCATTGTACTGGAGCGGGCAATCGTTTATCTGATATTTATGTAAAATCATCCATGATATGTCGTTTAAGCTCTTTGATGCAAGGTTTTTCGGGCATTCATCCCGAAGTAGTTATTTTGTTAAAAGAGTTGATCAACCGAGATATTTATCCTCAAATATTTGAGCATGGCGGTGTTGGTGCAAGTGGCGACTTGGTTCAGTTAGCACATTTAGCATTGAATTTAATTGGTGAAGGCGAAGTAACCTACAAAGGTAAATTGCGCCCTACTGCTGATGTTTATAAAGAATCGGGTATTAAACCCATTAAAGTTCACTTACGTGAAGGTTTGGCATTGATCAACGGAACATCTGTAATGACGGGCATTGGAATGGTGAATGTATTGCACTCCAAACAACTATTGAACTGGAGTATTTCCTCTTCTATGCTGATTATTGAAATGGTAGAATCGTACAGTGATCATTTTTCTAAAGAACTGCATCGTGTAAAACCGCATTTAGGGCAACGTGCCATCGCAAATGCAATGCATAAGTCAATGAGCAACAGCAAATTGATCCGCAAACGTGAAGAGCATTTATTTAATGACAGTCACAAAAACGTAGATGTGTTCAAGGATAAAGTACAGGAGTATTATTCTATCCGTTGTGTGCCGCAGATCCTAGGCCCTGTTTTAGATACCATTAATTATTCTCAAAATGTTTTAGAGAATGAAGTAAATTCTGTAAACGATAATCCCATCATCGATAAAGAGAATAACAATATACTGCACGGCGGTAATTTTCATGGCGATTATGTGGCATTAGAAATGGATAAATTAAAAATTGCCATTACTAAACTTAGCATGCTTGCGGAACGACAGTTGAATTTTTTAATGAATAATAAATTAAACGGTAAACTTCCTCCGTTTGTAAACCTTGGAACATTGGGTTTAAATTTAGGAATGCAGGCTGCACAATTTACTGCAACATCAAATACTGCAGAAAATCAAATGCTTTCCAACCCCATGTATATTCACAGCATTTCTTGCAATGGTGATAACCAAGATATAGTAAGCATGGGGACCAATGCGGCATTGATCACAGGTAAAGTAATTGAAAATACTTATCAGATATTGACGATAGAATTATTAAGTGCTGTTCAAGCAATTGATGCATTGAAGTTTGATAAAAAATTATCGAGTCAATCTCAAAATGTATACAAACAAATACGCAAAATAGTTCCAAGCTTTAAAGACGATACTATTTTGTATAAAAAATTAGAAAAGATCAAATTTTATTTACAAGCAAACAATCCAGATATAATAAATAATTAGGCCTCACCCCTTAATCCCCTCTCCAAAGAAGAGGGAGCGTTAAGTGAGAAAAAAAAGAAAACAACGAATTAAAATTTAGAATTTTCAAAACATGAAATACGCTTTAGTTACAGGAGGATCAAGAGGCATAGGCCGTGCAATATGTGTAGGATTAGCGGAGATGGGTTATTATATCCTAATCAATTATACATCCAAAAAAGAAGAAGCGGAGAACACATTAAAAATGGTTCGTGAAAAAGGAAGTGATGGCGAAATAATGAAATTTAATGTGGCAGATCAAGCTGAAGTGGAAGGTATGTTGGGCGTTTGGCTTGAAAAAAATCCGGATAAAACAATTGAAGTATTAATAAACAATGCCGGTGTGCGTAAAGACCAGTTATTAATGTGGATGAGTAATGAAGAGTGGAACACAGTTCTGGGTATAGGTTTAGGAGGATTTTTTAACGTAACTCGTTTGATCATAAAAGGAATGCTAGTAAAAAAATATGGCCGTGTAGTAAATGTTGTTTCCTTATCGGGATTAAAAGGTTTACCCGGACAAACAAACTACTCTGCAGCAAAAGCAGGGGTGATAGGCGCTACCAAAGCCCTTTCTCAAGAAGTAGGCAGAAGAGGAGTTACTGTTAATGCTGTTGCTCCAGGTTTTATTAAAACCGACATGACTGAAGGTATCAATGAAAAAGATTTCAAACAATTAATTCCACTCAATCGCTTTGGTACCGTGGATGAAGTAGCTGATGCGGTTTGCTTTTTAGCATCTAATAAAGCGTCTTATATTACAGGACAAGTGCTATCCATCAATGGAGGTTTGTATAGCTAAGAAACCTCTCCTTGTAACTACATACTGACAAAGTACTAGAAATAAAATCTATATTTATACATCAAAAAATTAATTTATATTTAACAACTTTTTACATTAAAAATTGAAATGAATAACAGGGTTGTTATAACAGGTTTAGGGATTTGGAGCTGCCTGGGTAAAAATTTAGAGGAAGTAAAAGAATCGCTATATACCGGAAAATCAGGTATAGGCATGGATATGGAGCGTAAAGCATGGGGCTACCGCTCCGGCTTAACGGGTATTGTTGAAAGGCCTGAATTAAAAGGTGTTTTAGATAGGAGAGCACGCATAGGATTATCAGAAGAAGCTGAATATGCTTACATGGCTACGCTTGAAGCGATGAAAAATGCGAAGATGGAAATGGATTGGGTAGAAAAAAATGAAGTAGGAATATTATATGGAAATGATAGTTCTGCAAAAGCTGTCAGCGAAGCAATTGATACGATACGTTTAAAAAAAGACACAACACTATTAGGTTCAGGTTCAATTTTTCAATCAATGAATTGTACAGTAACCATGAACCTTTCAACGATATTTAAATTAAAAGGAATTAATTTTACGATCAGTGCAGCTTGTGCCAGTGGTTCACATGCACTTGGATTGGGTTACTTGATGATCAAATGGGGATTACAAAAATATATTATTTGTGGTGGAGCACAGGAAGTAAATCCTTTTGCTTTTGGAAGTTTTGACGGATTAAGCGCATTTTCTATCCGTGAAAATGAGCCAACCAAAGCATCTCGTCCGTTTGATAAAAGCCGCGACGGACTTATCCCAAGCGGTGGAGCCGCTACCCTAATTTTAGAGAATTATGATGACGCAATAAAACGTGGCGCCCCAATCATAGCTGAAGTAATAGGTTATGGTTTTTCATCTAATGGTGAACATATCTCTAACTCAAGTGTTGATGGGCAAATACGTTCTTTGAACATGGCATTGAACGATGCAAAATTAAAAGCTGCTGATATTGATTATATAAATGCACACGCTACATCAACACCGGGTGGCGATTTTGCCGAAGCTCAAGCCATTGATGCCGTTTTTGGTGAAAGCAAACCAATGGTAAGTTCAACTAAATCAATGACAGGGCATGAATGTTGGATGGCAGGTGCAAGTGAAATTGTATATTCTACTTTAATGATGCAAAATAATTTTGTGGCTCCGAATATTAATTTTGAAAATCCGGACGAAGCATCGGCAAAGCTGAATATCATTACAAAAACTACAGAAAAAAATATTAATGTATTTTTGTCGAACTCTTTCGGTTTCGGGGGAACGAATTCCTCTCTTATCGTTAGAAAAATTTAAATACGGAAACAACAAAAACAAAAATGACACAGGAAGAAATCATCAAAAGAATAAATGGGTTTTTAGTGGATGAATTTGAAGTAGATGCTGATAAAATTACTCCTGATGCAAACCTTCGCGAAACACTAGATCTAGACAGTTTGGATTATGTTGATCTGGTAGTTATCATTGAAAGTAATTTTGGTTTTAAAGTTGTTGCTGAAGATTTTATTAACATTCACACCTTCCAGAATTTTTACGATTATGTAAATAAAAAAGTAGCTGAAAAAGCCACTACTTAGGAAATGGTAAATTAAGTAAAATGGTAAAATCAGGCAAATATACTTTTACCTATTTAACTTAATTAACTCATTTAACATATATCTACAATGGCCAAATGGGAAGGGCAATCAAAAGGAACGGTACTCGGCCATAAAATATTTGTTTTTATACTCAATCATTTAGGTCTAAAACTAGCATACATCATACTAAGGTTGGTAGCCCTTTATTATTTTCTATTCGCGTTCAAATCAAACAGGAACATTTATTATTACTTCCATCACATTTTAAAATACAAACGTACCACCACCTGGTTAAAAATTTATAAGAACTATTATATTTTCGGACAAACGCTCCTCGATAAAGTCGCTTTACTCTCAGGTATAAAAACAAAATTTACTGTAGATCATGAAGGCGGAGAAATACTTGACAAAATCGCCGCAAATGGCAAAGGCGGCATACTCATCAGTGCCCATATAGGAAACTGGGAAATTGCTGGTCAATTACTGAATCGTTTAAATACTATGTTTAATATTCTGATGTATGAAAATGAAAGAGAAAGTTTAAAAAAATACATGGAAGGTGTTGAGAAGAAAAAAAACATTAACATCATTGCTATAAAAGATGGGGACATGGGTCACATTATTGAATTGCACAATGCATTCAGTAAAAACGAATTGGTAGTGATGCATGGAGATCGTTTTCGGGATGGAGCAAAAACAGTAGAAGCGAAATTTTTAGGGAAGACGGCTAAATTTCCTGCGGGTCCATTTATTATGGCTGCAAAATTCGGCGTACCGGTATCAGTTGTTTTTGCAGTAAAAGAAAGCAGTACACATTATCATTTTTTCGCGACGGATCCTATTCAAGTTAAACGGACACGCACCGAAGAACAAACCAATGCAGCTATTAAAGAATTACTGGAAAAATACATTTCAGAATTTGAAAAGATAGTGTATCGTTATCCTGAACAATGGTTCAATTATTATGCGTTTTGGAAAGAACAGGATACATGATTTGTTCACGCAAAGGCGCAAAGAAAATAACATGGTCAGGTATGGCTTCACTTGGGACATTTTATCTAATTCTTGCAGCACCAATAATTATGGGCATTATTGCTTATCGACATAGAGAGACAAGAACAATTTCAAAATATCATAACTGGACATATCTTTCTGGACTTTTTTATTTTGCAATTGCACCCGTGATATTTTTAATATTATTTTTAGTGAGTAAAAATTGACGACAACAATAGACATAGTAAGAAACACTACTGGTAACAGCTAAGGCTTCGTTGCGCCCGCAGGGCGAACAATGAAGCCAATGTTGCACGGAACCATTTTTTATTTTCTATGGGGATTGCGTCTTGAGAATCGAGGCGCAATTTTATTTTGAGGTCGTTTGCAATAGCGGATTTTGCAAATGCCGGTAAAAAGATAATCGGTTGCTCCTGTACTTTCAATATGTTGTTGTATGCCTTT
>JBBSPS010000252.1:0-5335 GCA_038258655.1 Bacteroidia bacterium | reverse complement strand
CGAGTCATAAACCTCTGGAAGCAGAGGGATACAGTTTTTGTTGAAAATTTATTCGCACTAATAATCGGGTACTACTATCACCATTTATTTACTCAAAAGCTTAAAACGACTTTTTGAGGTGCGACTAACTAATCCAATCGTTTTTTTTGTAACGAATTATTTTTTAAGAGTAATGAAAACCGTTCTGACGGTTTTTTACATTCAAATGATAATGCAAAAAAACCTTGGTAATCAAGGCTTTTTTGTAGCGAAAAGGGGAGTTGAACCCCTGACCTCAGGGTTATGAATCCTGCGCTCTAACCATCTGAGCTACCTCGCCATATAATTTTAAGGGCGCAAATATAGTACTATTCTTTCCCATAAGAAAATGCCTTTTAAACATTTTTAACAAATTACAATTATTGGAAGATTAATATTTTTTTATATATTGCGTGAGTTTTGTTTGAATATGCAATTACAATGAGCAAAAAACAAAAGAAAATAAAAAAGGTAAAAAGCGCTGTTAAAGCCAAGCCTGCTTCGAAAAAAACGAAGCCAGCCAAAACAGTAAAAAAAGGAAAATCTGCTCGTCCGCTTGCCGGAAAAACAAAGGCAGTTAAGAAATCCGTGAAGAAAATTGTGAAAAAAACACCAACGATAAAAAAAGTAGTTAAGCTCGTAAAAAAAGCTGCAAAAAAGGCCGTTAAAATAGCTAAACCTTTAAAAAAAGAAAGCAAGCTTATAAAAAAATTGGTAGTTAAAAAAGCCACGGCTCAATCACCTAAAAAGGTTGTTAAAGCTACTAAAATAAGTAAGTCAGCCGAACCGGTTAAAGTAATAACGCTTACTAAAATCGTAGAAAAGGAAAAATCGGCTAAAAAGGTTGAATTGTTTACCGAAGTAAGAAAATCTCCGAAAAGAAAAAAGAAAAAGCAAAAAAATGAGGATGATGATGAACCGGTAATTATAGAGGATATATTAATAGAACAACTTATTCAAAGTACAAAACGTAAAGCCAAACAACCTAAAGTACCTAAAATACTAAAAACATTTGTTAACCCGATGACTTCCTTAACGGTAGCTACTGCTCCCGGTAAGAAAGGGGCTGTTTTACCTAAAAAAGAACCAAAAGGGAAATTTGAACTGGAATATGTGGTGCGTACTTCAGCCGGAATACTTTATGAGTTATTAACAACCCCAAGTGGTTTATCTGAATGGTTTGCCGATGATGTAAACATCCGTGATGGGATATTTACTTTCTTTTGGGATGGTAGCGAACAAAAAGCGCGGTTACTTGGCTTTAAAGAAGATCAGTATATACGCATGCAATGGATCGATAAGCAGGAAGGTTCTTATTTTGAATTCCGTATACAAAAGGATGAACTTACCGGTGATATTTCATTGATGATAATTGATTTCGCGGATGAAGCATCGGATATGCAAACTTCTAAACTGCTTTGGGATAGTCAGGTAAATAAATTACTAAACGTTTTAGGTTCCAATTAAACTTTAATACCGCTATTTTTGTGGCTATAAATCCCTGAATGTGAAAGCCATTTTTAAAGCCAATCTTTCATTTTTATTTCCTTATCTCCTTTTTATTGTAGTTGGTGCCATCCTGATAATAGTTAATTCCAAAGCCGATAAACATTTGGAGTTCAATGAATTTCACACTTCTTTTTTTGATACTTTTTTTTATTATTTTACCGATTTTGGCGACGGAACAGTAGCCTTGTTGATCACCATTATATTTCTGGCTGTGCGGTTCAGATACGCACTCATTGTTGGACTTTCCAATATTATTTCTGCTTTCATTACTCAAATTCTAAAACATACTGTATTTGCCGATGTGGTAAGGCCAAAGAAATTTTTTGAAGGAATACATGATCTCTATTTGGTGCCAGGTGAAGAGAATCATTTATATTACAGTTTTCCATCAGGACATGCTACTTGTGCCTTCGCATTATATTTTTCCCTTGCATTAATAGTGAAAAGCAAGACATGCAAAGCTGCTTTTTTTATTATTGCATCCCTAGTGGGGTACTCCCGTATTTACTTATCACAACATTTTTTTGAAGATGTTTATGCAGGTTCATTAATAGGTGTAGTCATCACCATTATTACATTTTATTTCATTCAAAAAAGCGATAAAAAATGGTTGGATAGATCATTAATAACTGTATTCAAATAATTATTTGGCGTTCAGCCTCGCCGTCGGCAACCCTTTGGCGGCCTATGGAATGTAGTGAAGAGTATCACTTTGTGGAATTAATGTTTATATGAGATCAACTGTTTTACGATATAATATTTTGATCGCAGTAGGGGCAATGTTATTGTTCGTTCCATTCTTGGGTGCGGTGCATTTATTTGATTGGGATGAAATAAATTTTGCCGAATGTGCCCGCGAAATGCTCATTACCCGCGATTATTTTTCAGTAAAAATTAATTTCCAACCTTTTTGGGAAAAGCCTCCCCTGTTTATATGGATGCAGGCATTATCAATGAACATTTTTGGAATTAATGAATTTGCCGCACGATTGCCAAATGCATTATGTGGAGTAATTACATTACTTGTGTTATTTAATATTGGTAGAAAATTAGTAGACGAGAAATTCGGATTGATCTGGGTGATGGCTTATGCAGGTTCATTTTTACCCCATTTTTATTTTAAATCAGGAATTATTGACCCTTGGTTTAACTTGTTTATTTTTACAGGAATATATTATTTCATATTATTCAGTAATAATTCTCAATCAGATCAAAGCAAAAAGAATAATCGTTTACTTATACTATCAGCGCTCTTTATTGGTTTGGGAGTTTTAACAAAAGGCCCTGTTGCGGTGTTGGTGTTTGGTTTATGTTTCATAGTATATTTAATTATCAAACGTTTCCAACCAATTATTTCAACAAAACAAATTATCATTTACGTTATAGCAGTCGCATCTATTGGTAGCCTATGGTTTGTATTACTTGTTATTTCAGGGCATTCAGCTGTTATTAAAGAATTTTTTATCTACCAGATACGTTTATTGAATACACAAGATTCCGGTCACGGAGGCTCCTTCTTTTATCATTGGATAGTTTTATTAATTGGATGTTTTCCTTTATCCATATTTGCTTTAAGAGGATTTAAGAAAAGTGATTACGATACTCCTTATCAAAAGCATTTTAAAATCTGGATGATGATATTGTTTTGGGTTGTATTAATTTTATTCAGTTTTGTAAAAACCAAAATTATTCATTATTCATCCCTGTGTTATTTTCCTTTAAGTTTCTTAAGCACTTATGCAATTTATAAATTGTTGAATGCTGAAATTCAATGGAAAAAATACACCAGCATTTTATTAATGACTATTGCAAGCCTTATTGGTATTGCTATTTCGATATTGCCGTTCGCGGATAAATACAAACAACAAATAATTACAGCGGATATTATTAAAGATAAATTCGCGATTGAAAATTTAAAAGCCTCAGTGCATTGGACAGGTTTTGAATGGCTGATAGGATTCTTATTAATTGTTGGAGTAGGAGGGATGCTTATTTTGATCAACAGAGGAAAAATAAAAGCCGGTGTGATAGGAATTTTTATCATCTCCTTGTTTACAGTAAATATGGCATTATTGGTTATTGCTCCTCGTATTGAGCAATACTCACAAGGTGCAGCTATTGAGTTTTATGAATATTTACAAAACAAAGATTGTTATGTTGAAACGATCGATTTTAAAAGCTACGCTCATTTATTTTATTCTTATAAAAAAGAACAAACTAATAAAGACAGTTATAATATCGATTGGCTGTTAACAGGTAAAATAGATAAGCCAACTTATTTTGTAAGTAAAATTACTTCTGTAGAAGATATTGAAAAAGATTATCCTGAGTTAAAAAAAATTTACCGAAAAAACGGATTCGTGTTTTGGATGAGAAAGTCGAAATAATTCCCGTGTATTATCATTTGGAACAGAGTCGAGAAAGTGGAAGGCTGTAAAATTTAAGCTTCATTATAAAAAAAATTATTTCTTCCGCTCGTAGATCTTCGATTTATTCAATCCCAATTTGTAGAAAAAATGCGTGAATGAAACACGTAACACACCCATTCCATATTTAGCGCTACGACTAAAATTGATAGAAGATGCTTCGGGAAAGTATTTGGTAGGACAAGTGATTTCAGCAATTTCAAAGCCGGCCATAAATATTTGGGAGATCATTTCATTATCAAAAACAAAATCATCGTTATTGGCCTGATAATTTACTGTTTCTAATACTTCGCGCGAAAATGCGCGATAGCCTGTATGGTATTCGGATAATTTTTGATTGATCAAGATATTTTGTGAAAGCGTTAAACAACGATTAAAAATATATTTGTATAAAGGCATTCCACCTTTCAAAGAACCTCCTCCTAATATGCGTGAACCAAACACCACAGGATAAAGATCATTAGCAATAATGTGTGCCATTGATTGTATTAAAAGCGGAGTATATTGATAATCAGGGTGAAGCATAATTACAATATCACCCCCTAATTCAAGTGCTTTATCATAACATGATTTTTGATTGCCACCGTATCCTGTGTTTTTTTTATGACTGATAACATGCTTTATTCCTATACGTTTGGCTACTTCTACTGTATCATCCTTACTCATATCATCTACCAACACTACATCATCTACAATGTCAAACGGAATTTCTTTGTGCGTTTTCTCAAGTGTGAGTGCAGCATTATATGCCGGTAATACAACAATTATTTTTTTGTTTTTTATCATGTTTTTGCTACTTATGAATAATCGTCAACCAATTCTTTTAACGCATTTTGTGTTGCCGTATTTATTTTCACTAACGGCAATCTTACATTAGCGGAACAAATTTTCAGCATTTCCAAAACAGCTTTTACCCCTGCCGGATTTCCATCAGCAAATAATAACTCCGTAATATCCGTTAATTTGTAATGTAATTTTTGTGCTTCTTTTACATTGCCCGCTAATATTTGTCTTGTCATTTCCGAAAAATCTTTTGGGAAAGCGTTTGCTACAACTGAGATAACTCCATCTGCACCACTTGCTATCAAAGGTAATGAGATTAGATCGTCACCGGAAATAACTAAAAAATCTTTCGGTTTGTATTTGATTATTTTCATGCACTGCTCCAAACTACCTGATGCTTCTTTAATAGCAATGATATTTTTAAAATCATTTGCTAATTTTAAAGTAGTGTCAGCTGTAATATTGGAAGCTGTGCGCCCCGGGACATTATATAAAATTATTGGTAAAGGGCCTGCTTCCGAAATAGCTTTATAATGCTGGTAAATACCGCGTTGATTGGGTTTATTATAGTAAGGTGATACCGAAAGAATAGCATCAAT
>JBBSPS010000251.1:0-5369 GCA_038258655.1 Bacteroidia bacterium | reverse complement strand
TAATAAATGCGCTTACAAAAGCGTCTGCACGGGAATTATTTAGTTCATACGTTTTAGTTTGTTGTAATTTCATATCAGTAATGATCGCGCTTAACAACCAATCAGGGAAATCACCTTTTTTTATTTTTTCTACTTGTTCCAACAATAAATTTTTTACTTCTTCCAATTTTTGCCCTTCCTTTGGACTGCCATTTAAAATGTTTGCGGAATAATCTTTAAATTCCATGTCAAAAGCCCCAGCTTCCAACACTTTTTGTTGTTGGTTTAAATTAAGGTCAATTAAACCTGCTTTCCCATTCGCTAAAATTTTACTCACAAGTTGTATAATATCTGCATCTTTGCTTCCTGCACCTGCAAAGCGGTAGGCAAGCATTATATTTTCTGCATCCGGTCCAACAACTTCTTTTATAACAGGAATAGATATCGGCTTTTCAATATAAGGTTGATAGGCAGGAACAGTTTTGCTTTTCCAAGAATTAAATTTTGCATCTATCATTTTTATAGTAGCATCCGGATCAAAATCTCCGGATAAACATATTGCCATATTGTTTGGTACATAATAGGTATTGAAATATTTTTTTATTTCGGTAAGTGATGGGTTTTTTAAATGTTCAATAGTACCGATAGTAGTTTGTGAACCGTAAGTATTGGTTGGAAAAAGCCCTGAAAACAGTGCTTCCCATGATTTGCTCCCATCATTATCCAACCCACGATTTTTTTCTTCGTACACAGCTTCCAGCTCTGTATGAAACAAACGCAGCTGAGGATTACGGAAACGCTCCGATTCAATGGTGGTCCATTTATCCAATTGATTGGATGGGATATCATTTACATAAACCGTTTGTTCCAGCCAGGTATAAGCATTGGTTCCTTTAGCGCCAATGCTCGACATCAGTTTATCGTATTCATTAGCGATCGCTAATTTTGAAGCGTATCCTGATATACTATCAATTTGATGATACATTGCTTTTCGTTTTGCATCATCTGTCGTTTTGCGATAAACTTCAAATAGCGCTTCAATTTTATCCAGCTCAACTTTTTCTTTTGCGTAATCCTTACTTCCATAGATATCAGTTCCTTTAAAAAGCATGTGTTCCAGATAATGTGCTAAACCTGTGGCATCCTTCGGATCATTTTTACTTCCGGCACGTGTGGCAATGTATGTTTGAATGCGTGGTGCATTTTTATATACTGTCATGTACACGGTCAACCCATTATCGAGCTTATAAATACGTGCATTTAAAGGGTCATTAGAGGCTGATTCGTATTTATACTCTTTAGGAGTTTGTTGAGCATTGATGCTTGAAAAGCTTATAAAAAGGATTAAGGCAGCGACAACAACAATTTTAGTAGTGATTGATTTTTTCATAGTGCATGTTTATTTTTTGTAAAAGTAGGATAATTTATGAGGATTCAAAAACCTAAAATGATGAGTGGTGGTGAGGTAGGATGGATGGGGTGTAAAATCATTCTTTATTCACAAACTGCTTGCACCATTCATACGCTTTTTCTTTTTTGGTAAACACAGCAAAAGGCTTTTTAGGTTTTTGTACTTTTAAATAAAACTCCGCTATGAGTCGATAGGCAAGATTTTCAATCACTATAGCCATTGCAGATACCGGCGATTGATCTTCAATAATAATGGCATTGTTTCTCGCTTCTTTACTAAAAGTAACCTGTTCGCTAGCAGTAACAACAAAGGGAGTTGGGTAATTTTCGGTCAGTTCAATAATGCCTTTCAGATGTTCCATTTGTTCAGGAATATCCATGGTAATTCCGTCTTTAAAATGCATGTGGCCAATGCCATCATCATTAATAGAAAGATAGGAGATAGAAGTTTCTACAGATCGTATTGTTTCCATAAACGTCAGCTTTTTATATTTTAAAAACACTTCTTGGCTAAGCTACGAATTTAATTATAGTTCTAAAATAAAGATATTTCTGAACTCATGATTTATAAAAGTTTTATTTTAGAATGAAATGATAAAAATAAATCTAATACAATTTATTTTGAATAATATGATTTGCGGTTCGTATCATTTTCTCAGAATAATTTTTCATAGAATCGGCTTTTGATTTGTTTTCATCCAAATAACTATGAGTATCTAGGTTTTTATATTTGTACAAAAGTTCTTTTTTTTCATCTAATAAATGAATGTAATAATATTCATTATCAATACAGCCAATTTTAGAATCGGCTGTAAAATACATATACGGGCGGGTTTCATGCATCAGGTCAATTCCCATTGATGTGTTTTTAAAAGGTGTTTTTAAAAAACTCATGATAGTAGGAAACACATCTATTTGTCCGCCAAGGGATGAAATAGTATCCGGTTTTAATTGTGAAGGCATATAAAATAAACAAGGAATATGGTTGTATGATAATGGCATGGAATAGGTATGTCCCCAATTTAAACCATGATCGGCAACAAAAACAAATAATGTATTTTTAAACCAATCATATTTTTTTGCTTCATCAATAAGATGTCCTAATGACCAATCAGTGTATTGCGTAGCTCTATCTTGAATATTTTCGGCGCTTGGTTTAAATGGAATATCAGCAGGTATTTCCCATGGGCCATGATCGCTTGAAGTTAAAATATAAGAGAAAAAAGGCGTGTTTTTTTCTTTATGATGTTCATCCATTTTTTGCAATGCATATTCAAATAAATAATGATCGGGTACACCAAGCGCACTAAGTGCCTTTTCTTTTGGATAATCAGTTTGTGAGTATATGCGATCAAAATAATTAAATTTCATAAAGCCTTCCATATTATCAAATTGCGGATCATGACATGTGAAAAAATAATTTGAATAACCATTTTGTTTTAACCAGTAAGCTATTCCTTTAAAAGCTTTTTGATCATATGTATTTAAAGGATGAATATCCATAATTGCCGGAAAGCCTGTTTCTGTGCTAAATAGCCCATTAAATGTGTGTATACCGGCCGAATAGAATTTATTAAAAAATACACCTTTACTCACTAACGTATCAAAACGAGATGTTAAATGCGCGCAATTATAATAGCCCATTTTACTAATGGCCATACTTTCCATAAGTACTATTACCACATTGTATTTGCGGGAAGTGGAATCAAATGCATAGGTCCGTTCAATGGAGTTTTGAATGGCATGCTTATTTTCGGGTGAAATATTTTTTATTGTTTCAGTTAATTCCGTATCGGTAAATTCTGAACTCAGGAACTTCCATTTTTTCCCTTGTTCTGCTATGCTTTTTGCAAAAACGAAACAGGGGTTTAAACCTAACTGATTAAAAAAAGCGTATTCCGAAAAAAACGCGGTTCCAACCCTGATAGGCGATTTTGCTGCTGTTCGGCCTCTTATTCCTACAAATATTAATAAACCAAGTAAAAGAAATATTCCTACGGAAGATAATTTATTGGTTGTTGCTTTTTGAATTTGTATCGACTCAACTATTTTTGAAATGGACTTATATATATACATACTCAATAAAAAAAAAAGTATTAAATATCCCCAGTATGCGATGTTTGAAAAAATAAGTTTAAATACAAATCCGGGGGAGTCTGTCCAAACAAAAAACTCCTTGTTTAAATGTCCGCCAAATTGTTTATAATATGGAATATCAGCAGCACAGATGAGCATACAAACGGTAAACAAAATAATAAAATACCATTTAAAAATGGAATAAACAGTTGAAAACGATTTGCCGGAAAATTGTGTAACAGCAATAAAAATAAAGAATGGAGGAATGATATAACAAATAATAACCAGGTCGAAGTTTAAACCAAATAACAACGCTCTGCTATACAGATATAATTTATCGGGAGCATCTGCAGGAATACTTTCACTATTAAAAAAAATAAAACAGATGCGGTAAATAGTAAAAGCAATTATTGCAGTAGTAATTATTTTAAAGATGGGAACATAGGGTAAAAAATATTTTTTAAATGATTGCAGCATTTTAACTTTTTTAATTTAAAGCAAAATGTTCTGTCGCCATTTGTTCAATGGCAGTGCCTATTGCCAATGACGAGGTGGCAGCAGGGGAAGGAGCATTCAATACATGAATGGCATTGCCATTTACCTCAATTTTAAAATCATCGATCATTTCACCTTCGGGCGCGAGCGCCATTGCCCGCACTCCTGCACGGCCAGGTTTTAGATCATCCATTTCTAAACTCGGGATTAATTTATGTAAACGTTTTAAGAAAAATGTTTTTGAGAAAGCTCCCCGATATTCATCAACAGCAAATTTCATATTCTTAGCGAAAAATTTCCAGGTGCCGCCAAATGCAAGAGCTTGCGCTGTATCTTTTAAAGAAAAATCAGTTTTGCCATACCCTTCACGTTTGAAAACAAAAACTGCGTTAGGTCCGCATTCAGTACCCCCGTGAATCATGCGTGTAAAATGTACTCCTAAAAATGGATATTTTGGATTGGGTACAGGGTAAATGAGGTTGCGTACTTTTTCCAGTCCTTTATCTGAAAGATCATAATAATCGCCACGGAAACCAACGATAGCAGCATCTGTTTTAGCTCCTTCTTTTTTCGCAACTCTGTCGCTTTGCAGGCCGGCACAGGTAATAATATAGGTGCCTTTGAATTTTCCTTTCGGAGTGATTACATCCGTGTATCCCGGATGTTTTTCAAATGCTGTTACCTCATGATCTGTAAATACTTTACTTCCATTGAATTTTGATTGGATTAACTCAACATATTTGCGTGTGACTTCTGCATAATCAATAATTCCGGTACAAGGAACCCAAAGTCCTTCAATCCCTGTGCAATACGGTTCAATTTCGCGGATACGTTTTGCATCAATTTTTTCAATCCCTTGCACGCCATTCGCTACACCATTATTAAATACTTTATTCATGTGTGCTAATTCCGATTCATCGGTAGCCACTACAATTTTACCACAAATATCATGTTGTATTTTATATTCTTTTGCAAACGCAACTAATTCTTTTCTTCCGTCCACACAATTTTTTGCTTTATAAGAACCCGGCTTGTAATACAGCCCCGAATGTATCACACCTGAATTATGGCCGGTTTGATGAACAGCTACTTCTTTTTCTTTTTCAAGAACAAGTATTTTCTTTCCCGGATATTTTACATTGAGTTTGTATGCAGCAGCTAATCCTACAATTCCTCCGCCTACAATAATGATATCAAAATGATCGTTTTCCACGTGTGTTTGTTTTTCTCAAAAGTAGGAATAATTGTTCTTAAATAATGCTTCGGAGCAAGGCAATTGCATTATAATTAACATCTATTGTTTAATAAAAAAGGGGGTTGATATGGCAACAGGGTGAAAAAAAAGGAGATTTTTCCGATAAAAAATGGAAAATCCAATTAAGCACTTCAAAAACCTTGTTGAACCTCGC
>JBBSPS010000250.1:0-5375 GCA_038258655.1 Bacteroidia bacterium | reverse complement strand
TATTGAGGATCTACTTCCAAAATCTGATTTTATAAAGACCCATAAATCTTTTATTGTTTCTCTGCGTCACGTAAGAAAAACAGACTCTTTAAACGTTTACATACATGATAGAGATATACCTATTGGTGATACTTTTAAAAAGGAATTATTTGAAATGATTCAAAATAAAAAGTTGTGAAATCCGCGTACTATTGCCAAGATATGACTTCATAAATCATTTTATTAATTTATAGAATATGGAGACAATAACTCTAATTTCATTATAGCCCTTTATGACCTCATTGAAATGAAAACTAAAATTGAGACACTCTTCAAGCGGACTTGACTCAAATGGAAATCTCTACATTGAATTGTAAAAAGAATAAGCAATTTCACAAGGAGCTTTAATCGGACGGAAAATTGTTAAACTGAAGAATCGAGATGTAAAACAAAAAAAATCAGCATACAACATGGTGTATAAAACACAGCTGGTTTCTGATTTCCTGATGACAATTTCCTGTTTAGAAACTCCGCCAAATCTTTGAATATGCAGTTTATATTGAAGTTATGCGTTCTAAATCATAGATTTGGCTAATTACTAAAACAAAAATTATTGTAAATCTCAACGCTACGTTTCATATACGTAACTTTGTAAACTATGTGCCATATTGAACATATTTGAAAATACTACCCCGAATTCAATTTGTTAACGCAACAAATCTAAAATCCTAGATTTGTAAGATGGAAGTAAAAAAACTTGTCGACTTACTCTTAAAGAAAGGATTCAGATTGAAACACTTTTAAAGGAAAATAAGACTTAATCCTATATCGCTAAAACCTTAGACTAGTGGAGGTTTAATATCAAATGTAAACCTTAGGCCAATGCTCTTTTAGCCTTTATTTTAATTTTTTTTGTAGTTTGTACTGTAATTATATTAAAGCAAAAAAGAAAACGAAGGAACAAAGATAATTTATAAAAATCACTCATAGAAAATGAAACATTATACTTTAATACTGGTTGTATTTTTGTCAATTGGAAATCTTTTTTCTCAAACAACAGTATCAGGTTATTATATAGATAAAAATACCGACACAATCAATGCTCAAATTAAGATGGAAAATGGGCTCTTTGGTCAATTGAATAACGCCTTTACAAAAGAAATCATAATACTAAATAACAATGGTGATTCGAAAATATTTATTCCTGTCGACATCAAAGGTTATGGATTTACTTTAAATGGTATCAAATATCGGTTTTTGTCTAAACCGACAAGAAATGGTTCGAATAAATTCCTAACACCAGTTATAGTTGGACCCAAAACCAGTCTCTATCAATACGGAATTAATTACAAAGGAAGTGGAAGTCCATTGGGCTCCAATCAAGTGTTTTATACATTGGAAAAATCAGATGGAACCTATTTGTTTTTAAAAGCTATTCTAAATAAAAAATTTAAAAAGGATTTAAAGGATTTTTATAAAGAGAATATTGAAGCGCAAAATGCAATTGATTCAAAATTTAAATATTGGTTAGAATTGGAACACGACCTTAATCACATCTTAAGAATTGTCAACAAATCATAAGTTTGAATTAATGTGTAAAAAACTGTGTATAAGAACTTTGAATTAGGTTCACTTATATGCCACTTAACACAACAAGTCAAATTGAATGTTTCTGAATTCCGAAACGATTGTTTTTAAAACGGAAAAGCCGAAAACCGAACACAGTAGGCAACAAAATATTGTAGAAAATGAAAAGAAGGGTATTAATTATTGGACTACTTGCTTCTCTGCCACTTTCTCTGATTGCTAAAACGACAAAATGGAAATTTGATATGCGTATGAGTAAAGGTTTTAAAGTAAATGCTGGCGAGGCAAGATTTGGTAAGCATTACAAGATGAAAGGTGTAACCCTGAACATTTTGGATATAAAAATTTCGGGAAGCGATACTGAAAACGATTTAGCAGTATTTGAGCAAACCGGCTTAACACCGAATGGAGGGCCTCCTTTACACATTCATCCCAACCAAGACGAATGGTTTTACGTGGTTGAGGGCGAATATTTGTTTCAAGTTGGCGAAGATAAATATCAAATGAAAATCGGTGATACGATATTTCTTCCCCGAAATGTTCAACACGCCTTCGTTCAACTCACCGAGAAAGGTAAAATGATTGTTTCTTATCTGCCTGCAGGTAAAATGGAAGAGTTCTTCGCTGTTACTGATAAGTGGACTTCACCTCCGACTAAAGAGGAAGTTATGAAAGTTTTTAAAAACCACGATATGGTTGTAGTCGGACCACCATTGAAAGGTAATTGATAAGATAAGCACAAACGCACAACAAAGTAATCAATGGCTTGGTTTGTCCTCACTTGGAAAATCTACGGATGCGAGTTCCATAACTATACGCTGCTGCAACCCCTCGGCCTCCTGTGCCTCCAAAAAGAAGTGGTCTGTAATCAGTCGACTATCGATTAATCGCTCGCACGAGACAAAGAAGGTATCCAAATCGAGATGCAATATGTTCTAATCCATAATGCAAAACTACTTAAACTTATAGCGAATAATTGCTACTATATGTAGCTTATAAATAACTTACCATTTGAAGATCTTTTAAATTTTTTTATTAAACTAGATAAAAACAAAATCATGGCGTTTATTAATTTGACCGAAGCATTTCCCAAAGAAGATGAAATATTAGGGTTATCGTCGAATCAGTTGACAAAGATAGACATGAAGCTATGGCCACATGGGGTGCGGAAGAAGGTTTTCATTTCATAGGTATGGAACTTTAAGATAATGCATATCTCGCATCATGGTGCACTGAAGATAATATTAGATAATCGTACAAATAAATAAATCGCTAATTATGAAAATTAATTTATCACGTTAGTTAGTTTGCTTTTAGCATCTAAAAGATTTAATCGGACTATGAAATGGAATTGAAGGATGATAAAGGTTAGGTCGAGACTTTTTATAGTGAACTAGATTTAAGTTTCCCTAATTTTAGTTATTTCAAAGGTCGTTAAATGAAGATTTTATGGTTTGTTTGATCAATTAAAAGAAAAATTTTAAATTAACTTTTGTAAAGGAATTAATGGTGTATTGAGAAATAAATCAAAAACATTTATAGATTGTTAAGAGGTGGCGTTTGAAAATACTATTTAAACCTTCAGTTTGTACTTAATAGAAATTCTATAGTTTGCAAGAAATAATGAAAAATATATTATAGATAATCATATTATTCTATAACGTACTCCATCCAATCCGCATTTTTCATAATATAGAGTGCCACGAATGGACATTTAGGAATCAACTTTAACTTCTGTTTTTTTACGTAATCCAAAACGAGAGAAATAAGTCTTTCTTTAGATTCTGGACCATCAATTTCGTTGCAAGATTCACAATGGAAAAGTTCTATGGTATTCTTATATTTATTATAACTTATGTGAAGGAGGTTGCTATTATGAATCATTTCAAACCGTCCCAAATTTTTATTATCAATTAATTCTGAACTTTTAAATGTCATATTTATTAATTTTCAATTTTTAAAGGCGCTTAAAGAGGATTAATGATTGAATAAAATCCAACTTGGATAACAAATTCGCTGCAATATTTGAAATACATTTTTGCTTTGAATGTTTCTCTTTGGTTTTCCATACTTAAATTACTCATTACAATTCTTAGTGAATAACACTTAATGAAAATGAAATGCTAATGAGGTCCCCAAATGATTTCAGTTAAACATATTTGGATGAGAAGATAATAATTAAGGTATGTAATTATAGTTTCGATAGGATGGAAAGGATAAATGTTGTCGCTAATCTGATGAAGTTGTATTACACGCAATTTTTCTATTTTTTATCTTTTGGTTTTTTATTAATTGAGGCTTTTGATTTAGAAGCGTTTTGTATCAATCTGATAGGGTCTATCTTAATTCCTTTAGGTTTATTGTTAATCATAATACTCGTTTTAGGGTAGCATAAACATATTGATAAAATTCCAAATTTGCAACTCAGTGCTAATTATTGGTAATCAGATGATTTCAATGTTAGTAGTATAAGGATTAAATTAAATTGCTAACTTACAGTGTAATAAAGAGAAGTTTGCCCGAAAATCTATTATAGCTTTTGATATTCTCTCATTGCAACAAACTATACATACTAATAGAATTTATAGAGGTCGTACTAAATTGAAGGTAATAAGTGTATTTTGTAATAGCATCTATAGAATCGAAAAGAATGGATATCCAACTTCTGGTATAAGTTTCTGCTCTTTTTGGTGATTATCCATTTTCTGTCTATTTGGATAATTTCCAAAGATTTGTATCAAAATACAAAGACTACGGAAACCACTGTAACAACTTATTTGAATTTTTCTCGTAAAATAGCCATGTCCTTACTGACTTTCATATCCAAAATTTTAGCATAATGCTGTGTGGTTTTCAAATTTGTATGCCCTAACATTTTACTAACGGATTCAATTGGCACACCATTTGTTAGAGTTACTGTAGTGGCAAACGTATGTCTTGCCAAATGGAAAGTGAGGTTTTTAGTAATTCCACAAAGGTTAGCAATCTCTTTGATGTAGGCATTCATTTTCTGATTGCTTAATACAGGTAGCACCAAATCTTTTTCTTTCAAAAGCTTATTGTCTTTGTATTTTTCGATAATCACTTTAGCAATTGGCAAAATTGGAATATTACTTCTAGTATCTGTTTTAGACCGTTTTGTTTTAACCCATTCCTCACCGTCCGCGCCAACACTAATATCGCCTCTGTTCAGCTTTTTGACATCGGCATAGGCGAGACCCGTAAAGCAGCAAAAGATAAAGATATCGCGTACTTGGTCAAGCCGTTCCATTTTCAAATCAAAATTTATGATTTTTTGAATTTCTTCTTCTGACAGAAACTCGCGATCGACTATTTTAAGCTTAGCTTTCCAATGTAGGAAGGGATCCTTATCGATCCAATCGTTAGCATGGGCAATACGAATAATTTTTTTAAAATTAGTGATATACTTGATAGCAGAATTGTGAGCACACTTGCGAGTTGTTTTAAGATAGTATTCAAGACCAGTAATAAACCGATGGTCAATATTTTGTACAGGAATATCATTTTTCTTGTATGTGGTCTTTATAAAGCTTGCTACGTGTTTTTTGCAAGTGCGATAGCGCTCGGCAGTTCCAGCAGCGAAATCCTTCCCGATTAGACTTTCAACTTCAGTATTATGTTCCTGGAATATTTCTAGCAGCATTTTTTGAGTTTTGTCTTTTCCTAAGTAGGCATCTCGAAGATCGATAGCAGTATATTCCTTTTCTTCTCTTTGAAATTGATGTTGAATTGAGTAAATCTTATTTTTAATTACGCCAAGCTCTCGATTGATTTCTTGCGCTGCCATA
>JBBSPS010000249.1:0-5393 GCA_038258655.1 Bacteroidia bacterium | reverse complement strand
GTAACAGGATTAGGATTAAATATCGTTGCCAAATATGCTGAACATATGAATGGCACCATCCATTTTGAAAGTAAAGAAAATAAGGGGACAACATTTATAATTACAATTCCACGATGAAAAATGCGAAAAAAGGTTTTTGCATTTCAACATGATTTAATGAAATAAAATATGGAGCACAAAGAATATCACTTCAAAAGTTCTGCCGGTGGCAGGAGGAATAATTCTATTGTCTCCTTATTTTTATTGGAAACTCTCATAACGGACTATTATTTTCAAGTGTAATAACGTTATTATCGCTTTTTATTTTTGGTTTTTTCAAAAAGTAAAGTAATCGCTCAGCCTTTTTGGAAAGAGGCCGTTAAGACATTGCTGATAGGAACTCTTGCTGCAAGTGCTGCTTTTTTAATAGCGAAATGATAACAAAAAAATATTTATAGAAACAATTACACTCTTATAAGAATGGTTTCCGCTAATATTGTTTTAAGCATAATTTTTAAAAAAAATTAACGACTCCACTAATCAACAATAAAAATAAATATGAAAAAAATTTTATTGATAGAAGATAATAAAGATGTGCGTGAAAACACCGCGGAAATTCTTCAACTTGCTAAATACAATGTTATTACTGCTAAGAACGGGAAAGAAGGTGTAGAACTTACTCAAAAGGAAAAACCTGATCTTATTATTTGTGATATTATGATGCTCGTATTAGATGGGCATGGAGTATTACATTTATTGTCAAAAAATGAAGAAACATCAAGCATTCCCTTTATTTTTTTAACTGCAAAAGCTGAACGGAGCGACTTTAGAAAAGGAATGGAAATGGGAGCCGATGATTATTTGACCAAACCCTTTGATGATGTAGAATTGTTGAATGCGATTGAAAGTCGCCTCAAAAAAAATGAGATCCTGAAAAAAGAATTTACCAAGAATATTGAAGGTTTGAATAATTTTATAAATGAAGTAAAGGGAATTGATTCTCTGAAAAAACTTTCGGAAGAACACGATGTTAGGATCTATAAAAAGAAAGATGATATTTATAAAGAAGGAAATTATCCAAAAGGAATTTATTTTGTCAGTAAAGGAAAGGTAAAAACCTATCAGTCCAATGAACTGGGGAAAGAATTTATCTCGGGGCTGCATAAAGAAGGAGATTTTTTTGGTTATCTTTCCTTATTACAGGAGGAAAAATATACCAGCTCTGCTACTACCCTGGAAGATTCTGAAATTTATATGATTCCAAAAGAAAATTTTTTCTCTTTAATCTATAAAAATGTGGAGATATCACGAAAATTTATCGAAATACTTACCAGTAATTTACGTGAAAACGAACAACAGCTTATTAAACTTGCGTACAACTCTGTTAGAAAAAGGGTTGCAGAAGCACTTGTTAAACTTTCGGATAAATATAAAAAAGAGGGCGATCAAAAATTTAGTATGAATGTTTCAAGGGAAGACCTTGCCAACCTGGTAGGCACTGCAACGGAAACTGTTATTCGAACCTTAAGCGATTTTAAAGAGGAAAATTACGTGGAGGTTTCCGGGGGTACAATTACTATTCTTAATTACGATAAGTTGGCTCAGTTAAAAAATTGATCTAATAAATAACTCTTCTGATTCTTAAGCCGATTTCTTTCTTATTCGGCTCTTGTAAAGCCCATGATTTGATAAATCACAGCGCTTTTAAAATTTCCCACCTAACTGACAATAATCATATCCCTTCCTGACGCCACTCATTGCCTCCCTTTTGCAGGCTCGCTACTTTTGATTCATCAAACTATATTAATCCTAAAAATAGATACCCATGAACACTTTCATTAAAACAAACCAAGGTATTTCTTTCCAAAGCGAAGGAACAAGAACAGAAAAAAGAATTGAAACAATCATCCAGGTGTGGACAAATTCAATTTTAGCCTCCATTTCAAAATTCATAAAAGAATCGGAATCCAATCGTTTTGGAATAACGCCTTTCCTTTTATTGATAATCGCATGTGTAGGTGGTTTGGCGGGGGCATCAGGGATAATGGACAGTTGGATAAAGCTTGCCGTAGTTGCTTTCCCGGCCACTATTGCTTTGGCTATGATTTTAGCGGTTGCACCTATGCGTATCATATTTATCAGCACCGCCATCGCTGTAATTCTTGATATTTTGGTATTGATATTTTGAACAAAAATTACAGACATGAAATATCCGTAAGTACCATAAATGCAAAGGATAATAAATTTCAGTCTGTGTTAAGTAATCATTTAAAACCCTTTAAACCAAACGTATAAATAAGATGAAAACAATATTGGTAGCTACTGATTTTTCAAAAAAATCACGAAATGCAATAGATTATGCAGTTGAAATATCGAAGCTTGCAAAGGCAAAGCTTATTCTATTCCATGTATACAATATACAGATTGTTCCTTCGGAAATTCCTATTGCGTTATCAATGGATGAAGTGGAAAAAGATACGATGAGTAATTTAAAGAAGATCGAAAATAGTATTTATTTGAAACATGGAAAGAAGGTAAGGGTTGAATGCCAATCTGCCTGCGGATTTCCAGTTGAAGAAATCAATCTTTTTGCTGGTAAAAATAAAGTTGATCTAATTGTAATGGGAATGGAAGGAGCAGGTTATTTAACTGAAAAAATTATCGGCAGCATAACCACTTCTTTGATCAAAAAAGCAAAATGTCCGGTACTTGCTATTGACAAACATGTAAAATTTAAAAGCATCAAAAAAATTGCACTTGCCTCTGATTACGAAGAAACAAAAGATAAATTTATTCTTGAACCATTAAAGGAATTCGTTCGTTTATTTAAATCACATGTATATATCCTGAATGTAGTACCTGAATTGGAAACGATCATTTCCGTCCCCAAGGTCGTTGAAGGTGTGAAGCTTGATCATTCACTGGAAAATATCAATCATTCCTTTCACCATGCAAAAAGTGAAGATATAGTAGAAGGCATCAATGATTTTGTGGATGAAAAGAAAATAGATATGGTAGCAATGATCCCACGGATGCATTCAGTTCTAAATATATTCAAAGCATCACAAACCAAGCGCATGGTATTTCATACCAAGATACCTTTACTTGCTTTGCATGAAAACATTAAAAATTAAATATAAATGGAAATTCAAGCTATAAAACAAAAAATTCTAAACTGTGAAATGACAGATGAAGAGTTGGCGTCTTTGCTCGGAAATAAGATGAACAATACATACTCACATAAATAAGGTGGAAGCTTTAAAAAGCGATTCTGGAAGAATTTATCGAAGGGTATACCGCGTTGGAGGCCATACTTCTTTTTCTTTTTCTTGTTATTGCAGGAATCGTATTCGTATCATATAATGTACATATTGATGCGGTGATAATATCTGTTCTACGTGCATTTGTATTCGGGTTTCTATTCGGAAAAATAAAGTAAAATTATTAAAACAGTAACCATGAAAATAGCAATTAATGATCGTAGGAAAATTTTCGCGATTCAAGAAGAATTTAACACCATTTTTCCTTACCTGAGGCTTGAATTTTTCGCAAAACCACATAAATCGGGTGGCGCATCTTCCCAAAAATCTATAAGTAATAATAAAACATTGGCTGAATGTAGGACTGTCCATAATAACAGAAAGATTACGATTATCCCTGGAATGGCTGTAATGGATTTGGAACAGCGTTTCGGTGATATATATGGATTGGGTATACAAGTATTTAGGAAATCAGGAAAAGCTTGGCTGGAAACAACTGTTACAGACCTATGGACACTGGAAGAACAAAATCGTCAGGGAGAGGCACTAAGTAAGATAGCCGTTTAAATAAGTCAAAACTGATTAAAATCAGTATGGATAATGAGACCGCTCATTCATGAATTAATTAATTAAAAACAGTTTTGTCCTATCAATATAAATAAATATTAAATCTTTAAAATCTTAAAAATGACACTTGTAAAAATAAACCAAAACGGAAATCTGTCCATTAATTGATACCCTAAAAAATTAAACTATGAAAACAAAAATCATCCTACTTGCATTACTCTTTTCAGGAATAACATTTGTATTTATTTCAATGAATATATTTCAAATAACTACTGGGCCGCATGGAGGAAACATAAAACAAGTGGACGATTTCAATATTGAAATGAAGATTCCACATCCGGATTTTTACGCGTACCTTCTGAATAAACAATGCAAGCCCATTAATAATAAAGGAGTTTCCGGTGAAATAAGATTTTTCTTCCCCGATAGCACTTCCCTTGACATTCCCCTACAACCTTACGAGGAAGATGGATTTAGAATGGAATCAAGTGTGTTGGACTATTATTCCTACCGTGTTACTTTCCATGCTTTCGGGAAATTTATATCGGCAAAATTTGAAAATGAAAATGCGATTGCCCGAAAAAAATAATTTATTATAACTGATATGTATCAGCTTACGGTCTGATTCACATCATTTCAATTATCATCAATACAATGCAAATTTGTGGCATAAATCTAAATCAATTTTAAAATGGAATTATTAACATCACCAAAATCTCAGTACCTGCTGGAAGCAGGACTTGACGTATTACATGCACAAAGCAATGAATGGTTGAATGAAATTGCTTTTTGGCGGGACGAAGCGGCTTTTTTCTACACTCTTATGGTTAAAAAAACGCTTAAGTACGTACCTGTAAATGCCAAGAATAGCATTGAAAAAATAGAAAAGGAACTCATCAGCATTACCGGTGGCGAATTGGATGAGTTACAAAAAAATGTAGAGCAGCATGAAATTTTCTTAAGCGCTTTATTGAAAAGCAAACGCTTAAACGAAGAAAGCTACAGAGAAAAGCATGGGCAATTAGCGTTTGAGTTTCACGAGTTCGAAAAACGTTTCAAGTCTCTGAAGAAAGAGGTTTTTAACCTGGTCGAACAGATTAATAGAAACAAGTAATCCATCTATTATTTAATATTAAAAACACAATCAATGAAATGAAACATGCTGAGAAATTAATTGCCCGTATTCTCTTCTTAGAATGGACACCTGTTATAGGTAGCTTGAATAAAATCCACATTGGGAAAAATATTCAAGAGCAATTTAAAAATGATTGTGCGTCCGAAACGGATGCAATAAAAGTTTATAACAAAAGTATTTACCTGGCAAAAAAATAAGGTGATTGGGGAACGGCAGAACTTCTTCATTCCACTCTGCTCGATGAAGAAAAACATTTGGACTGGCTCGAAACTCAAACTGAACAAATTAAGCAAGTGGAATTAAAAAACTATCTAGTCGTCCATCAAAAAGTCCTACATCCTTACGATATCAACAATTTAAGTTAAAAAATTGTTATAAAAATTTGCAAGAAACGAATAAAGTTATTCGTAAAACTTGCAGATTTGTGCATGCTAGCAAAACCGAAAAACACT
>JBBSPS010000248.1:0-5406 GCA_038258655.1 Bacteroidia bacterium | reverse complement strand
CGGAGTTCTTTTATTGTTTCTTTTATTTTAATTTGAAGGGGTAGTGCCATGATGTTTGTTTTTATAATTATTATATAGTCCAAAGATAATAAAAAAATGATACAAACTAATATTGGTCTATATATTATTTATAATTGGTATTAAAAGAGATGAGAAGCGCTATTGATATGAAATAGAAGAGATGGGTACCGATGGCGATCATCTCCATATATTTGTTGGTGCTGCAGGTCGTCATTCTCTTTCGAATATAATGCAAGTAATAAAAAGTGTAAGTGCGAAAGAAATGTTTAAGGGATTTCCAAATTTGCTAAAAGTATTGTAGGGTAGTTACTATTGGAGTGATGGAGGATATATAGGCACAGTAGGAGAAGGAACTTCATAGTAAAGAAATACATTCAGAATCAAGGTAGCGTTCAAGAAAAAGAAATGTATACGCAATTAAGTTCATTCGGGCTGTGAAAAGATACCCCGCAGCTCTGCTGCGGTGGGGAGTTTCATTGTTTAATCTGTTTTTACATTCCCTCGCTCAATTCCATCCAACGGAATGATTTTTCATCAAGTTGCGATATGATCTTTGCAATTTGATCACTCCATTTTATAATATCATCGTGATTAACACTTCCGGCATTGAGCTGTTCAGTGAGTGTTGCTTTTTCTGCTTCCAGATTAGCAATATCTTTTTCCAATTGCTCAAATTCAAATTTGTCTTTAAAGCTTAATTTTTTTTTAGGCCCCTCCCCAGCCCTCCCCGAAGGGGAGGGAGTTTTTTCGATTACGACAGGTGCAACTTCTGATTTTAAATTTCCACTTTCTTCTTTCCGTTGCGCTTTTTCTTCCTGTTCCCTCCTATCGCGGTATTCCGTATAATTTCCGGGAAAGTCGCGCACAACCCCATTTCCCTCAAATACAAATAAATGGTCCACCATTTTATCCATAAAATAACGATCGTGTGTTACAATCAAAACGCATCCTTGAAAGTTAGTAAGGAAGTCTTCCAATACACTGAGAGTAACAATATCCAAATCATTTGTAGGTTCATCCAGAATCAAAAAATTTGGATTCTTGATCAGGATGGTCATTAAATATAACCTGCGTTTTTCGCCCCCACTTAATTTAGAAACATAACCATATTGTACATCAGGAGGGAATAAAAATTTTGTAAGTAATCCCGATGCAGATAATTTAGAACCGTCGGCTAATGGAATATATTCAGCGATATCTTTTACCACTTCTATCACGCGTTTGTCTTCATTCAGTTTTAATCCTTCTTGCGAATAATAGCCAAGCACAATGGTTTCACCGGTTTGTATTTTGCCTGCATCAGGTTGTTCCAAGCGCATCACCATATTTAAAAAAGTAGATTTTCCCACACCATTTTTACCTACCACACCAATTTTTTCACCTTTTTTAAAAGTGTAAGAAAAATCATTTACAATTTTTGTTTCGCCAAATGCTTTTTTTATTTTAATGAATTCTAAAATTTTTCCACCTATGCGACTCATCTTTACCCCTAACTCCAATTTCTCTTCAGTTGGTTTGCTGAATGCTTTATCCTTTACTTCGTAAAATGAATCTACACGATATTTAGCTTTTGTACCGCGCGCTCTTGGCATTTTACGAACCCATTCTAATTCCCTTCTATATAAATTTTTTGCTTTATCGATTTCGCTGTTTTCCATCTGTTCGCGCTCCGCTTTCTTCTCCACAAAATATTGAAAATTACCTCTGTAATGAAATAATTTCCCTGCATCAATTTCAATTATTTCTGTACATACACTGTCTAAAAAATAACGATCATGGGTTACAAGTAGTAATGTGAGATCACGTGATACCAAATAGTTTTCCAACCATTCGATCATCTCCACATCTAAATGGTTAGTAGGTTCATCCAATATTAATAAATGGGGTTCATCAATCAACACTTTTGCTAATGCAACACGTTTTTTTTGCCCGCCGGAAAGTGTTCCAATTGTTTTATCAAGAAAAGCAATTTTTAATCGTTGTAAGATCTCATGCACCTTTGCTTCCACTCCCCATGCTTCCAGCTTATCCATTTCCGCACTGCATTTTTCCAACTGCGCGGAAGTACTATCATTATACTCTTTTTCAAAAGCTGTTAACGCTTCTTCGTAATCACGAACAGCATTCAGCATAGGATTATTTGTATTGTATATGGCTTCGATCACTGTATTATTTTCATCAAATACCGGATTTTGATCGAGGTAAGTAACGGTGATATCTTTTCGGAAAGTGATAATGCCTTCATCCGCTATCTCTTTGCCGGTAATGATCTTAAGCAAGGTGGATTTACCTGCGCCATTTTTTGCGATCAATGCAATGCGTTGGCCCTGGTTAAGGCCAAAACTTATTTTGTCGAATAATACTTTTGGTCCGTATGATTTTGAAACGGCTTCTACTGATAGATAATTCACGTGTGCTTATTTTTTTAGAGGCGTAAAGATAATAAAATACCAGCGGGAATGCTCCTTCATCATTTGAGAGGCTGTTTAAATTTTATTCAAATAGTATGTTATGGCTTCCCAATGTCTTCGACTACGCTCAGACTGACAGCGCGCGTTGTCATATTGAGCGTAGTCGAAATATGTGCGAAGGCTTTTTAATGATACTGTAAATTTTTCAAATAAAATTTAAACAGACTCTGATAAGAGTGTTTTTTCGCCCTTTTGTTTTTTTTGATTTTTTTTCTTAGTTTTAATATGATGGTAAAATATAAGCGATGGTTTAAACCTACATATTGTCCTGCATGAAAAAATTTCTCTTCCTTCCGCTTTTGTTTTTAGTATCTTTTACTTTCAGCCAAACAGAAAAATATTCTCGTGTAAAAATATATGCCGATGAACTTGGTATTGTTCAGCTTGCGAAAGCAGGTGTCGCAATGGATCATGGCGAAATGAAAAAAGGATTTTATTTCATCTCCGATTTTTCGGCAACTGAAATTAGTATCATTAAAGCAAATGGATTCAACTATGACATTTTGATCGATGATGTAAAACAATATTACAAAGATCAAAACAAGGAAGGCCGGTCTATAGGTAATCCGCCTCCTGTTTCGCCTCAATCCATAGGATGCATAACAGCACCCAGCTATTCCACACCATCTAACTTTACACTTGGAAGCATGGGAGGCTATTTTACTTACAGCGAAATTTTATGGCATCTGGATAATATGGCAACATTGTATCCGTATATTGTAAAAGCAAAAACTGCTATTGGAACAAACACCGTGGAGGGTCGTCCAGTTTATTGGATGAAAATTTCAGATAATCCTAACATTGATGAAACTGAACCGGAAGTGCTTTATACCGCAGCTCATCATGCACGAGAACCTGCATCAATATCGCAGCTGATCATGTATATGTATTACCTCTGCGAAAATTATGCGTCTGATCCTGAAGTACAATATCTGGTGAATAATGAAGAAATGTATTTTATTCCTTTGGTAAATCCCGATGGATATGTACATAATGAAACCACGGATCCTAAAGGTGGAGGAATGTGGCGTAAGAACCGTTTTGACAATGGCGATGGAACTTTTGGAGTTGATCTGAATAGAAATTACGGTTATAATTGGGGTTATGATAATACGGGGTCATCACCTACCACAAATTCCGATACATACCGCGGTACTGCAAAATTTTCAGAAAAGGAAACTCAAAACACCAGCAACTTTTGTAATCTTCATAATTTTCGTTTGGCATTTAATTACCATACGTATGGTAATTTGTTGATCTATCCATGGGGTTATGGGAAGCCTGCATATACTCCGGATTCAGCGCAATTTACCAATTATAGAAATTTTCTGACGACATATAATAAATATGTTTATGGAACCACGATTCAAACAGTTTTGTATACAGCTAATGGAGGCTCTGATGATTGGATGTATGGAGAACAAGGAACTAAACCAAAAATTATGTCGTTCACTCCCGAAGCAGGAAGAACCGATGAAGGCTTTTGGCCTCCATTAGCTAGAATAATTCCTATTTGCAAAGAAAACATTTGGCAAAATCTCCGCTTTGCTCATCTTGCATTGAAATATGCACTTATAACTGATGATGAACCCAATTATATATCTACAGCTACCGGTTATTTTAATTATAAGATCAAACGATTGGGAATGGATGCACCGGCAAATTATACTGTATCAATTGTTCCCATCGGTAATACTATTGCAAGTGTTGGTTCTCCGAAAACATATTCATCGCTGAGTCTTATGCAGGAAGTAAATGACTCTATTTCGTATACGTTAAATACATTAGTAAGCGGTACAATTATAAAATATCTTATTACAGTTAACAATGGGCTGTATACATTTAGTGATACAATTATAAAAAGATTTGGAGCTCCGGTTATCGCTTTTGCGAGTAATGGGAATTCCATGACCGGCTGGACAAGTAGCACCTGGGGAATAAGCACATCCATATTCCATTCTCCCACTGCTTCCATCACGGATAGTCCGGGTGGAAATTACCAGAGTAATACTACAGGTATTATTACAACTACTAATACTATTAATATTGTGAATGCACTAAGTGCACAACTTGTTTTTTGGGCACGATGGGAAATAGAAACTAACTATGATTATGCACAAGCGTTGGTATCTACCGACAATGGGTTGTCTTGGGCACCTCTTTGCGGACACTATACAAAACCAGGAAATACGCACCAGGATTTTCAGAACCCTTTATACGATGGATATAAATTTGGATGGGTGAAAGAAGAAATGTCACTTGATAATTATGTGGGACAAAATATTAAGATCGGGTTTAAAATGGTGAGTGATAATGGAGGGGGTACAGCTGACGGATTTTATTTCGATGATCTGAAAGTGGAAAAAATAATACCTGCCGTAACAGGAATAAGTGAACATTCACCCACTGGAATTTTTGTATCTCAAAATATGCCAAATCCTGCCGGTGATTATACGTATATTAACTATTCGCTAACCAAAGGAATTGATAACGCAACAATTTCAGTATTCAATACATTTGGACAACTAATGATGGAAGAAAAAATTTCTTCGCCTGAAGGAAGTGTTATACTTAATACTTCAAAACTTTCGCAAGGAATTTATTATTATGTATTGAGATCAAGAGACCATTCTTCACAAGCATTTCGGCTCTCCATTGTAAAATAGTTTTACTGATTATCACAAAAGGAACTATATTTACAAAAGGAACAAAAGGTTCGTATATCTATTCCAAAATGGGTAGCTATACGAACTTTTAGTTAGTATATAAACAAGTTATACCAATTATAAATAATATATAGACCAATATTAGTTTGTATCATTTTTTTATTATCTTTGGACTATATAATAATTATAAAAACAAACATCATGGCACTACCCCTTCAAATTAAAATAAAAGAAACAATAAAAGAACT
>JBBSPS010000247.1:0-5418 GCA_038258655.1 Bacteroidia bacterium | reverse complement strand
CACCAACAATTTCTAAAATTTCGTTTGTGATCGCTGCTTGGCGTGCTTTGTTATACATCAACTTTAATTCTTTTATCAGTGAGCCTGCATTGTCGGTTGCTTTATGCATGGATGTCATACGGGCACCGTGTTCCGCTGCGTGAGAATCTAATAATGCCTTAAACAATTGTGTTTTTAATGAGCGTGGGATCAGGTCGGCAACAATATCTTCTTTATTGGGTTCAAAAATATAATCGTTTGTTTTTGTTTTAACCGTGTTTTTAGGAGCTTGTACAGGTAAATAATTTTCCACTGTCGCAATCTGTACCGCGGCATTTTTAAACTGATTGTATACCAATTCAACCTTATCAAATTGTCCGTTAGCAAATACTTGCATGATCTTTTCCGCAACAGGCGCCACATTCGTGAATGTAAGGTCATCAAACAATTCATTCAGCCCGTGCGACATATCAGACCCCACTATACCATATTCAGTTTTCTTAAAAAAATCGGTTGCTTTTTTACCAATGGGAAGTATACTTACTTTGTAACCTTTATACTGTTCCCTCGCTAAACGATTAGCAAGCTTATTAATGTTTGCATTGAACCCACCGCACAGCCCACGATTAGAGGTGATCACAACAATTAATACACTTTTTACTTCTCGTTGTTTGGAATAAAGGCCTTCAGAGCTATCAAGACTTGCGCTTAAATTTTCTAATATCTCTTTTAGTTTGCTTGCATAAGGACGCATTTGTGTGATAGCATCTTGTGCCCTACGTAGCTTAGCAGCACTCACCATTTTCATAGCGCTGGTAATTTGTTGTGTAGAACTTACTGATACTATTCTATTACGAACCTCTTTTAAATTTGCCATTTTAAATAGATGTGAGATGTGAGATATGAGACGTGAGATTTTTTTCTCAATACTCAAATCTCAGATCTCTATACTTTATTTATATTTTCCTGAAAGATCTTTCGCTACTGTTTCTAATACTTTTGTAAGATCATCAGAGAATTTACCAGCCTTTAGATCGTTCAATACATTTTTATGTTTTGCTTCCAAAAACGCTAAATATTCAGCTTCAAATTCTTTTACTTTATTTACCGGAACATCACGTAACAAGCCTTTTGTACCGCAATAGATAATCGCGATCTGTTGTTCCACACGGAAAGGCGAGAACTGTGGTTGTTTTAAAATTTCCACATTGCGCGCACCTTTATCAAGCACTGATTTTGTAGCCGCATCTAAGTCAGAACCAAATTTAGAAAATGCTTCTAGCTCGCGATATTGCGCTTGGTCAAGTTTTAAAGTACCTGCTACTTTTTTCATTGATTTGATCTGCGCGTTCCCACCAACACGTGATACGGAAATACCTACGTTGATGGCCGGACGAACACCTGCGTTAAACAAGTTCAACTCCAAAAATATTTGTCCGTCGGTAATAGAAATTACATTAGTCGGAATATATGCGGAAACGTCACCTGCCTGCGTTTCGATAATCGGCAATGCTGTTAATGAACCACCGCCTTTTACAATTCCTTTAATGGATTCAGGAAGGTCATTCATGTTTTTAGCGATATCATCATTCGCGTTGATCTTAGCGGCACGTTCTAATAAACGACTGTGCAGGTAAAATACATCACCCGGATATGCTTCGCGTCCCGGAGGCCTGCGTAATAAAAGTGATACTTCGCGATAAGCAACTGCTTGTTTTGACAAATCATCATAAACGATCAATGCCGGTCGGCCGCTGTCGCGGAAAAACTCACCGATAGCAGCTCCTGCAAATGGAGCGTAGAATTGCATTGGAGCAGGATCAGATGCTGTAGCTGAAACAATTACTGAATAAGCCATTGCACCATTTTCTTCTAATACACGTTGAATATTCGCAACGGTAGAACCTTTTTGTCCGATCGCTACATAAATACAAAATACAGGTTGTCCTGCTTCGTAAAATTCTTTTTGATTGATGATCGTATCAATTGCAACGGCTGTTTTACCTGTTTGGCGATCACCAATGATCAACTCACGTTGTCCACGTCCGATTGGGATCATCGCGTCTACAGCTTTTAAACCTGTTTGTAAAGGCTCGTTAACCGGCTGACGATAAATTACACCTGGTGCTTTACGCTCCAAGGGCATTTCATATAATTTTCCTGTGATGGGGCCTTTACCATCAATAGGTGTACCCATAGTATCAACCACACGGCCCAACATTCCTTCACCTACTTGTATTGATGCGATTTTTCCGGTACGTTTTACAACATCACCTTCTTTAATATCATTTGACGAACCCAGGGTTACAGCACCCACGTTATCTTCTTCAAGGTTCAATACAATTCCTTTTAATCCGTTTTCAAACTCGATCAACTCCCCTGATTGTACTTTTGAAAGCCCGTAAATACGTGCAATACCATCACCTACTTGCAAAACGGTACCAACTTCTTCCAATTCCTGTTCCGATTTAAACCCGGATAATTGTTGTCTTAATATTGCAGATACTTCTGCTGGTTTAACTTCTGCCATTTTTTATTTTATTTGTACAGATATCGAATCATTACGAATTTCCGAATCTGCGTGTAATTGTTTATTGTTATTATTTATTTAAATTATCATTAAGTTGCGATTCGTAATATTCGTAACCATTCAATATCTGTAATCTAAATTTCTTTGATAAAGGGGTTCTCTTTAAAATTACGTTTTAAGCTGTTAAGTTTACGTGCAATACTTGCATCCACCTGCGTATCGCCTATACGTAAAATAAATCCACCAATAATATCTTTGTTTATTTTCTCTTCCAATACCACTTCACTATTACCTTTTCCTTTCACAATTTCCATTATTTTTTTACGGATAACATCATCGATTCCATTTGCCGTAGTTACAACTGCGGTCAATATTTTCTTTTTCTCTTTATATTGATTAATAAATTCCTGAGCAATCTCAATTAAAAATATTGCACGGGTTTTAGCAGCTATCAAATGAATAAAAGCATCCGTTACTTTATTTAATTTGCCTTTAAATACTTCTTTTAAAACAGCTTGTTTTTTATCCGCTTTTATTACGGGGCTTTTTAGAAAAACTGCAAAATCATGATTCGATTTGCACACATCCAAAATAAAGTTCATATCATTATACGCTTGCTCCAACACGCCTTGCTCCATGGTAAGGTCGATGAATGATTTTGCGTATCGCGATGCTACTCTTGTTCCTTGCATTTTTTTATTAGTTCGAAGTTTGAAAGTTTAAAGTCCAAAGTTTTAGCTATTTAACTTTCCAACATTGGACTTTTTAACTTTAGACTTAATTAAGATTAACGTCTTTCAATAAAGTATTTACCAATGATTTTTGTTTTTCATCCGATGATAATTCTGATTTTAAAATTTTCTCGGCGATATCAATTGATAATGACGCGACTTGATTTTTCAATTCAGTGATCGCTGCCATTTTTTCATTTTGAATATTTTCACGTGCGGATTTTAATAACCGTTCCCCTTCTTTACTTGCTATACCTTTAGCTTCCGCAATCATTTTTTCTCTGATTTCACGGGCATCCTTTAATAACAGGTCGCGCTCAGCTTTAGCTTCACTTAAAATACGCTCGTTATTAGATTGTAATGCTTTCATTTCTTCTTTTGCTCTCTCAGCAGAATCCAATGCATTTTGAATAGAGTTTTCTCTTTCAGTTAACATGTTAAGGATGGGAGTCCATGCAAATTTTTTAAGAATAAATACAATGATCCCAAAAGAGATGCACATCCAAAAAATAAGACCGAATTCGGGTTTTACTAATTCCATTTTGTAAGTTATAAGATATGAATTATTAGTTAAGTTTTAAAATTTTAAAAAATCTGTAAGCAACCAACCGTTGCTTACAGAGAATTTGTTTTCGGATTACTTCAAGAAAATTACAAGAAGTCCGATTACCATGGCAAAGAATGCTGCACCTTCAACAAGGGCAGCAGTCAAGATCATGTTTGCGCGGATGTCGTTAATGGCTTCTGGTTGACGTGCAATTGATTCCAATGCACTTCCACCGATACGGCCAATACCAATCCCTGCACCTACTGCAGCTAAACCCGCACCAAGGGCAGCGATGCCATAACCGATACCAATGTTGCTACCTGATACTGCAGCATCTAATAAAATAGTTGATAACATATTGTTTTGTTTTTATTCTCCCCTGATTTAAATAATCTGCTGCCAGGGGAACTCAGCATTAATAATTTTACCTTCAAAGAAAGGGGATAATTAGACTTTATATTATAGATATTTCTTCATCATGATGTTCTTCCGTTGCGCCGCCAAAATACATTGCTGAAAGCAGTGTGAACACATACGCTTGCAGAAATGCAACAAGCAATTCCAACATGCCCATAAAAACTGTAAATGCAATAGACAGAATTGAAACACCATATCCCAAGCCTACATTCATTTCAGCAAAAATAAATATCAAACTAAAAAATGCTAATGCTATAATATGCCCTGCAAGCATATTGGCAAAAAGTCGTATCATCAATACAAATGGTTTTAAAAAAATCCCAACAATCTCAATTGGTGTAAGAATGATCAATACTCCAATGGGCACTCCCGGCATAGCAATAATATGATGCCAGTAATGTTTGTTGGTGCTCACCACTGTTATTACAAATACTATTGCAGCAAGTGTTAGGGCTATGGCTATATTTCCTGTAACATTCGCGCCACCAGGTATGACCGGAATCAATCCGAGTAAATTATTTATCCAAATAAAGAAAAATACAGTAAGTAAAAAAGGTAAATATTTTTTATATTTTCTTTCACCAATAGCTGATTTAGCTATATCATCCCTTACAAAAATAATAAGAGGCTCTAATAATGACTGCATTCCTTTGGGAGCTTTTCCGACATTTTTGGTGTATGCTTTTGCCACTGAAATAAATATCCACAACATCAATATGATACTTATGAGCATAGAAGCTACATTTTTTGTGATAGAAATATCCCATAATTTTCCTGTTGCGTCTTTATCAACTGCGCCATTATCATCAACAGCAACAATATGATTGTGTTCTAATTTATATCCTTTGTAATCTTCTCCATCTTCTAATTTATTTGAAAGAAATGCTGTAATCCCTTTTTCGGAAGAATAAAGAATAACTGGAAGAGGGATCGCAATATTTCCGGCAATATGCCATTCATGAGAATCGGTGATATGCTCAATTATAAGTTCGCCCGCATTAAATTTGGCGTCTTTTTTCTTCTCGTGTGAAGCAGTTTCAGGTGAATTACCTTGCTCTTGTTCGGAAAATCCATCAGCATAGGCACTTATTGACGCAAATAATATAGCGGGGATGATCAGTAATCGCTTAAATGTATTGATTTTATTAGCCATTGCACGTAATTCCTTAAATGTTTTTTTATTCGGTGGCAAATTTATACATTTAAAGGAATAT